>NZ_JAFCTX010000017.1:0-87036 GCF_049896245.1 Cypionkella sp. TWP1-2-1b2
AAGGCCGAACTGGTCTGGCGCCGGAACTGGCAAAGCCGCCGCAAGGTCGAAGTTGCCCTCTTCGAATACATAAACGGCTTCTATAATCCCCGACGCAGACACTCAGCAATTGGCTGGAAGTCCCCCGTGGCTTTCGAACAGAAGGCCGCCTAACATGAGCACCTGACCGGAACGAAACCGGGACAGGTCCAGTAGGCCGCTCGAATAGGGTGGCGGTGATCCAGGGAGGAGGTTGGATCACCGCCTGATCGCTCGGCCCGGGAGGAGGTAGGCCGCTCGAATAGGGTGCGACGATCTGAGGGAGGAGAACAGATCGCCCCGTGTCCGAGAGCCTGAGGCTCATCGAATAAAATAAGGCGGCGGTGATCCAGGGAGGAGGTTGGATCACCGCCTGATCGCTCGGCCCGGGAGGAGGTAGGCCGCTCGAATAGGGCGGCGATGATCCAGGGAGGAGGTTGGATCACCGCCTGATCGCTCGGCCAGGGAGGAGGTTGGCCGCTCGAATAGGGTGCGACGATCTGAGGGAGGAGAACAGATCGCCGCGTGTCCGAGAGCCCAAGGGAGGAGGAAGGCTCATCGAAGATAATAAAAAGGCGACGGCGCAAGGGAGGAGTTGCGCGCCGCCGCGCCGTGAAACCAAGCCGCTGGGAAGAGGTAGCGACCGGTTCAGGGATTACTTGCCGTAAGCTGCCTCACGGGCGGTTTCGATGATCAGCGAACGGGCGATGCCCAGATCGGACAGCTCACGGTCGGTCAGCTGACGCAATTCGCGGATGGTGAGGTCATAGACCCGGCGGCGTGCCAGCATTGCCGAGATCGCGGCGAAGATGCCCGAGATACGGTCGGTTGCGGTTGCCGGAACGGCGCGGGTTGTTTTTACATATGCCATGGTAGCCTCACTTTTTGTTCTTCGAGCGGTTGGTCTTGGCCGGATGCCCAAACCCTTCTGTTTCGCTGTTATCGATAACATGGGGCAAATGCTGCAACTGCACAATAGGCTGAGTGATCAATGCTGCCATGCGGCACGCGCATGGCTTAGTGTCGCAAAATATTCATATTTAACAGGCGCTCCGCTGAATATTTGAGCGTTTGGTCAACAGGGCTTGCCCTTTCCGGTAAAGCGCACAACTTTGTGGAGCGCAACTGCTCATTTAGGTAGCGTACGAACTAAAATGCGGGCAAAGGAAAAACCATGAGCGTGACACGGGATGAAGTGATGGCGGTGCTGGCGCGGGTGCAGGTGCCGGGCGGCACGCTTGTTTCGCGTGATTTGGTGCGCGCGGTGATGGTCGAGGCCGGCCGCGTGCGATTCGTTATTGAGGCGCCGACACCTGCCGAGGCGCATGCTTTGGCGGCCTCGCAGGTGGCGGCTGAGATGGCGGTGAAGGCTTTGCCCGGTGTGACGGATGTGCAGGCGGTGATGACGGCTCACGGCCCCGCGCCGAAACCGGCCACCGCAGCGCCGCCACTTTTGGGTGCAAATCCCGGCGCTGTGAAGATCGGCCAGCATCCGACGCCGCATCAGGGCGGTCCTGCGCGGATTGCCGGGGTGGACCGTATTATAGCGATTGGCTCGGGCAAGGGCGGGGTGGGGAAATCCACCGTGTCTTCCAACCTTGCGGTGGCTTTGGCCAAGCAGGGACGGCGGGTTGGTCTGCTTGACGCTGATATATATGGCCCCAGCCAGCCGCGGATGATGGGGGTGAACAAGCGCCCGGCCTCGCCCGATGGCAAGATCATCGAGCCGTTGCACGCCCACGGCGTCACCATGATGTCGATCGGGCTGATGCTGAAGGAAGATGAGGCGGTGATCTGGCGTGGCCCGATGCTGATGGGGGCGTTGCAGCAGTTGTTGGGGCAGGTGGCTTGGGGCGAACTCGACGTTTTGATCATCGACCTGCCGCCGGGGACGGGCGATATTCAACTGACCCTGTGCCAGCGCACGCATCTTACGGGCGCTATTGTGGTCTCGACCCCGCAGGATGTGGCGCTTTTGGATGCCCGCAAGGCGCTGGATATGTTCCAGAAGCTGAAAACCCCGGTGCTGGGGCTGATCGAGAACATGTCGACCTATATCTGCCCGAACTGCGGCCACGAGGCGCATCTGTTTGGCCATGGCGGGGTGGCGGCAGAAGCGCGGCGGCTGGACTTGCCGTTCCTGGGCGAGTTGCCGCTGTCTATAGATGTGCGGCTGGCGGGCGATGCAGGCACGCCGATTGCTTTGGGCGACAGCCCCCATGCGCAGGCCTATGCGCGGTTGGCGCAACGGCTGATTGCGGGCGGCATGGCGTAGGGTGGGTTTTTAACCCACCGGGCGACACAGAGGTAGGGCGCACCCCGCCTCTTGTGCCCTCATGGCGGGGTGAACCCCGTCCTACGGGAATTTATGGGGAAACCTAACCCCGCGAATCACTTATCTGGGAAATCATGGGGAAACCGGGGGAAACCTCGGTTTTTTGCGTTTCTGGTTGGCACTCGCCCATTGATTCGACCCGTTTTTGCGCAACATAGGGGTGATTTTTGCCAAAGCCCAAAATTTATTGGGAAATCATGGGAGCCTGCGAGCAGGTTTCCGAATATCTATATCTAGTGTTCACGCTGCCGTGAAAGCCGCGTTACTGCCTAAATTTAGCGTCTGTGACCACAAGATGCTGTTTTCCGCCCATCCAGAAAACAACATATTCCCCACCTTCACCCAAAGATTTCCATTGCTTCCCATTAAATCCCATGGCATCCCTATCTCACGAAGACGGAACGGCGGGACAAAAAAAGCAGGGGCGGCTGAAGACCCCGAACAAGGCGAAAAAGACAGGCTCATACAGGCACCCCGCCTTTCCAACTTTGACAGATCCGGCGCGCGAGCGAGCAGACATCTCCCCCAGGTGGCAAGCGCAGCAGGACGCCCAGCGATGGGACAGACGGCGGACCGAGCAGTGGCAGCAGCTCGGTCCGCCTTTTCTATTTCGGGGGCCAAGAAACTGGGGGTAGCGATACCCCAAAAGGAGCCGAAAGGCCGATGGTGAGTGAGGCGTTCAGAGGCGAGTTCTACCAGAAGGTAGACAGCAAGGCGCGGGTTTCGATCCCAGCAGCCTTCCGCCGCATTCTGGAAGCAGAAGACCCCTCCTCTGATGATGCACGCCCCCGGGTTTACATGGTTTATGGCGGCAAAAGCCGTACTTTCGTCGAATGTTACTCGAAGTCGGGCGCTGATGCTTTGGCCGCCAAGATTGAGTCGATGGAACTGGGTTCCGACGACCGCGATAAAGCAGAACGCGATTTGATTTCACGCTCGGTGATGGTCGAGATTGAACCGGATGGCCGGATTGTGCTGCCGCTGAAAGTCCGCGCCAAGATGGGGTTTTCAGTAGACGATATTGCCGGCGAGGCGGCGTTTGCCGGTTATACCAACCGTTTCAAGCTGTATCGTCGTGAGGTCTACGACGCCGAATTCAACGATGATGACGATGATGGCGTCGATCCCTTGGCCCTGGTGGGTCGGGCTGCGCGGGCGGGCTGAGATGGACCCGATCCGCGACCAGAACATCGGCCGCTCTCCGCATATCCCCGTATTGTTGCGGCCCCTGTTGGCGGCTTGTGCGCCTGTGCGCGGGGTTTGGCTGGACGGGACGTTTGGGGCAGGCGGCTATACGCGCGGATTGCTGGAGGCCGGGGCGGAACGCGTGATCGGCGTCGATCGCGACCCTTTGGCGCTGGAAATGGCGGCGCCTTGGGCGGGGGAGTACGGCGAGAAGCTGCGCTTGGTGGCTGGGAATTTCTCGGATATGGACAAACATGCCGGGGAATTGCTCGACGGCGTGGTGCTCGATCTCGGCGTGTCGTCGATGCAGATTGATCAGGCGGAACGCGGATTTTCGTTCCAGAAAGACGGCCCTTTGGACATGCGGATGAGCCAGTCGGGTGAGTCGGCGGCGGATATTGTGAATACCGCGTCTGAGCAACGCCTCGCCGATATCCTCTATCACTTCGGCGAAGAACGCGCCTCGCGCCGGATTGCGCATGCGATTGTCGAACAGCGGGTTGAACCGATTGGCACGACTTTGCGGCTGGCCGAGATCGTAGCCAAATGCCTGCCGCGCCCCAAGCCCGGTCAAAGCCATCCCGCCACGCGGTCTTTCCAAGCCCTGCGCATCGCGGTGAATGAGGAATTTACCCAGCTTGTGCAGGGCCTTCTGGCGGCAGAGCGCGCGCTGAAACCCGGTGGGCTGCTGGCCGTCGTGACCTTCCACTCGCTGGAAGACCGCGTGGTGAAGCGTTTTTTCCAACAGGCAGCGGGCGAGGAGCCGAATTCCAACCGCTACGCCCCGGTGAAGGAAAACACCACCGCGCGGTTTGAACTGGTTACCCGCAAGGCGATTGGCCCGGATGACCTTGAACTCGAAGAAAATCCCCGCGCGCGTTCCGCCAAACTGCGCGTCGCCCGCCGCACCGCAGCCCCTGCCAAAGACATTGAAGGTGCTGCCCTGCACGCCCCCGATCTGCCGAAACCCTCCAGCAAAAAAGGACACCGCTAAGCCATGCGCCCTGTGCTGTACGTTCTGTCGTTTCTCGCCGTGATGGCGTTGGGGTTCTGGGCTTATCGCGAGAATTACGCGACCCAAGCCATCTTGCGCGATGTGACTGATTTGCAGAACGAAATCGGTAGCTTGCGTGAAAGCCTGTCGATTGAGCGCGCCGAATGGGCTTACCTCAACCGCCCCGACCGTCTGCGCGATCTGGCGACGCTGAACTTTGATCGGCTGGAACTGCTGCCGATGCTGCCCGCGCAGTTTGGCGTCACCAACCAGATCGCCTTCCCACCCGCGCCACTGATCACCAACCTGCCGCTGGACGGCACGCAAGAAGTCTCCGGCACGTTGGCCGCGACAGAAGGAGCGCAAACGCCATGACCCGCACGCCTTTGCGCCCACTTGCCCGCATCCTGCACGCCCGCCAGAAGGGCGAAAACCCCGACAGCATCGAGCGCGAAAACCTGCGTCTGCGCCACGAGGTCATGCGCGACAAATCCCGCGGCTCGGCGCAAGTGCGTCTGGTGATCCTCGCTTTGTGCTTCTTCGGCGCTTTCACCCTGATCGGCGCGCGGATGGGCACGATTGCGGCCTCGGAACCGGTCGAGCCGCGCACCGCCTCGGCAGGCGCAGAAATTGACGCAGGCCGCGCCGATATTGTGGATCGCAATGGCCGGATTCTGGCCACCAACATGCTGACCCATGCGCTTTATGTGCAGACCCGCGAACTGATTGATCCGGCACGCGTGGCCCGCGAACTTGCCGCGATCTTCCCCGATCTGGATGAAAAAACCCTGCTGCGTCGCTTTACCGATGGCCGCAGCTTCCTCTGGGTGCGCAAGGTGCTGAGCCCTGAGCAAATGCAGCTGGTGCATGAAATCGGCGACCCTGGCCTGCTGTTTGGCCCACGTGAGATGCGGCTTTACCCCAACGGCACGCTTGCTGCCCATGTTCTCGGCGGATCATCCTTTGGCGCGGAAGGTGTGAACAGCGCCGAAGTGATCGGCACTGCGGGCCTTGAGAAATACGAAGACGCGCGCCTGCGTGATCCGGCGCAAGCGGGCACGCCGCTGGTCACCTCGCTGGACATCACCGTGCAGGCGGCGGTGGAGGACGTGTTGGGTGCGGGCATCACCATGATGAACGCCAAGGGCGGTGCCGCTATTCTGATGGATGTGAACACCGGCGAAATCGTGGCATTGGCGGCTGGCCCGACCTTTGATCCCAATGATCGCCCCGCCAACCCGACCTCGGGCGAGCCGTCTGACAGCCCGCTGTTCAACCGCGCGGTGCAAGGCGTGTATGAGCTAGGCTCGACCTTCAAAATCTTCGCGGCAAGCCAAGCGATTGAGCTTGGTCTGGTCACGCCAGAAACCCTCGTCGATGCCAATGCGCCGATGTATTACGGCAAGTTCAAGATCAACGAATTTGAGGGCCACAACTATGGCCCGATGCTGTCGGTGTCTGATATTATTGCAAAATCCTCCAACGTCGGCACAGCGCATATTGCGATGATGATCGGTGGTGAGCGCCAGCAGGCCTTTCTGAAATCATTGGGCCTGTTTGATGCGTCTCCGGTGGAACTGGTCGAGGCGAAGGGCGCGAAACCGCTGCGCCCGGCGCGCTGGCCAGAAATCGTCACCATCACCGCCGCTTATGGCCATGGCATCTCGGGCAGCCCGCTGAACCTTGCGACGGCTTACGCCAGCATCGCCAATGGTGGCATCAAGGTAACGCCGACGCTCTTGAAGCGCACCGAACCGATGCAGGGCGAGCGGATTTTGTCGAAGCGTGTCGCCCTTCTGGCCGTCAGCATGATGCGCCGTGTGGTCACCGAAGGCACCGCCAGCCTGGGCGATGTGCCCGGCTATGCGGTGGCGGGCAAGACCGGCACTGCCGAGAAAACCAAGCGCGGTGGCGGTTATTACCATGACAAGGTGGTCAATACCTTCGCCTCTGTGTTCCCGGCCAATGATCCGAAATATGTGTTGGTGGTGACTTTGGACGAGCCGTCGGAAAACACCGGATCAAAGCCGCGCCGCACCGCAGGTTGGACGGCAGTGCCGGTTGCTGCTGAGATCATCCGCCGTGCAGCGCCTTTGTTGGGGATGCGGCCACAGGTTGAAGCCGCCAGCTTGGATGGGCTAATAGCCGTCAAGAATTAAGCTTGGGGGCATGTCGTGGCAGATCGGACAAAAACACTCGCAGATCTGGGCCTGACCGCCCGCGAAACCCGCAACCCGGTACTGCGCGGCATCACGCTGGACAGCCGCGCGGTGGAAGCTGGCTTTCTGTTCGCCGCGATGCCGGGCCATGCCGCGCATGGTGGCAACTTTATCGCGGCGGCCTTGGCCAAGGGGGCGGTCGCGATTCTGACCGATGCCGCAGGGGCGCGGCTGGCGGCACAGGCTTTGGCCGCTTCCGATGCCGCGCTGATCGTCGCCGAAGACCCACGCGAGGCGATTGCGCGTGCAGCAAGCCTGTGGTTTGGCAGTCAGCCCGCCACCATGGTCGCCGTCACTGGCACCAACGGCAAAACGTCGGTGGCGACCTTTGCGCGGCAGATCTGGATGGCTTTGGGTTATGCCGCGATCAACATTGGCACCACCGGGGTTGAGGGCGCTTGGTCGGCACCATCGGCGCATACCACGCCCGATCCGATCACTTTGCACCGGATGCTGTCTTTGGCTGCGGCTGAGGGCGTTACCCATGCGGCGATGGAGGCATCCTCGCATGGCCTTGATCAGCGTCGGATGGACGGGGTGCGCCTGAAAGCGGCGGGGTTTACCAACTTCACCCAAGACCATCTCGACTATCACCACACGTTCGAGGCCTATTTCGCCGCCAAAGCTGCCCTGTTCGACCGCGTGTTGCCCGAAGATGGCACCGCCGTGATCAACATGAACGACCCCAAGGGCCATGAGGTGGCGCTGATTGCAGTTGCGCGTGGCCAAAGCCTGATCTCGGTCGGCAGTGGCGAGGGCTGCGATCTGCGCATCCTCGGCCAACGCTTTGACGCCAAGGGCCAAGATGTGCGCTATGAATGGAAGGGCACGCCCTACCAAGTGCGCCTCAATCTGATCGGCGGCTTTCAGGCCGAGAATGTCGCCTTGGCGGCGGGTCTGGTGATCGAGGTCGGCTCAGCCGCGCGGGATGTGTTCGGCGTGCTGGCGCAACTGACGGGCGTGCGGGGCCGGATGCAACTGGCAGGCACCCGGCTGAACGGCGCTTCGGTGTTCGTCGATTACGCCCACACCCCAGATGCCCTGCAAACCGCGCTGCGCGCGTTGCGTCCGCATGTGATGGGCCGGGTGATCGTGGTGTTCGGCGCGGGCGGCGACCGCGACACCAGCAAGCGCCCGCTGATGGGGGCGGCGGCCCGCGACAATGCCGACGTGCTTTATGTCACCGATGACAACCCACGTTCCGAAGATCCCGCTTTGATCCGTGCCGCGATCATGGCCGCATGCCCCGAAGCCAACGAAGTTGGCGACCGTGCCGAGGCGATCCTTCTGGCCGTCGATGCCCTGCAACCCGGTGATGCTTTGCTGGTCGCGGGCAAGGGGCATGAGAGCGGTCAGGTGATCATGGGCAACATTTACCCGTTTGACGATGTGGAACAGGCCAGCATCGCCGTCGCCGCACTGGATGGATTGCTATGAAATCATCAGCCGCGCTTTGGACCTCTGCCGATGCCGTCACCGCCACGGGCGGGCGGACGATTGCCAAATGGAAAGCCAGCGGCGTTTCCATCGACACCCGCACCATCCAGCCCGGCGATCTGTTCGTGGCGCTGAAGGATGTGCGCGACGGGCATGATTTTGTTGCGCAGGCGTTGAAAAAGGGTGCCGCCGCGGCGCTTGTTTCGCATATTCCCGAAGGCGTCACCGCTGATGCCCCGCTGCTGATCGTGGATGATGTGCTGCAAGCCCTCGAAAAACTCGGCATTTTCGCCCGCGCGCGCACCGGCGCGAAAGTGGTCGGAGTCACTGGATCAGTCGGCAAAACCTCGACCAAGGAAATGCTGCGCCGCATTCTCGCCGGGCAGGGCAGCGTGCACGCCGCCGAAGCCAGCTACAACAACCACTGGGGCGTGCCGCTGACCCTGGCCCGGATGCCGCCCGACAGCGATTTCGCGGTGATCGAGATCGGCATGAGCCACCCCGGCGAAATCGCCCCGCTCGCGCGCATGGCTGATCTTGACATCGCCCTGATCACCATCGTCGCCGCCGCCCATCTGGAAGCCTTCAGCGACCTTGAAGGCATTGCCCACGAGAAAGCGTCGATTTTCGACGGACTGCGCCCCGGCGGCACCGCGATTTTCCCCGGCGATCAAGGCATCACCCCGATCCTGCAAGCCAAAGCCACCGCAGTCGGGGCCAAAGCTATCACCTTTGGCAGCAACGCTACCGCCGATTACCACCTCGCCCAAGTCACCCTCTGCGACACCGCCACCATCGTGCAAGCCACCCGCATGGGCAGCCCGAGCCTGTTCAAAGTCCTGTCGCCCGGCCGCCATTTCGCGGCCAACGGCCTCGCTGCTTTGGCCGTAGCTGACGCACTTGGGCTTGACCCGATGATCGCGGCCTCTGACTTGGGTCGCTGGCAACCCCCGGCAGGGCGCGGCACGCGCGAACATATCACCCTTGATATCGTGGAAGAAACCAGCTTCGATCTGATTGACGATGCCTTCAACGCCAATCCGACCTCGCTGGCCGCCGCTTTGGATGTGCTGATCGCCGCCACCCCGCAAGACGGCATTGGTCGCGTTGGAAAGGGCCGTCGCATCGCCATCCTTGGCGATATGCTGGAACTCGGCCCCACCGAAATCGCCCTCCACGAGGCCGTAGCCCAACACCCGCATCTCAACAAAATCGACCTGATCCACTGCGTCGGCCCCCGGATGAAATCGCTGTGGCAAAAGCTCCCCCGCGCGCAACGAGGCGAATGGGTGAGCGATGCGCGCGACCTTGCCGCCCGCCCGCGCAGCCTGATTGATGCTGGGGATATTCTGCTGGTGAAAGGCTCGAAGGGCATAAAAGTCAGCCTGATCGTTGACGCCCTGCGCAAATTGGGGCACCCAGCGCCCGACACAAAGCAATGAGGCGCGGGATCATGCCGTCCCACAGCGCAACACGGAGAAGCGTAATGCTCTCGCAACAAGGAGAAGCGTAATGCTATACTGGCTCACCGAGTTTTCGGATGGCGGCGACGTCTTCAACTTGTTCCGCTACATCACCTTCCGCGCCGGTTGCGCCTTTGCCACCGCCCTCATCTTCGGCTTCATCTTTGGGCGGCCCTTGATCGACCTTCTGCGCCGCAAACAAGGCAAGGGCCAACCGATCCGCGATGATGGGCCGCAAAGCCATTTCATCAAGGCGGGCACCCCCACCATGGGCGGCCTTCTGATCCTGTCGGCGCTGATGGTGTCCACCCTGATGTGGGCGCGCCTTGACAATCCCTATGTCTGGATCGTGGTGCTGGTGACGCTGGCCTTCGGGCTGATCGGTTTCGCCGATGACTATGCCAAAGTCACCAAGCAAAACACCAAGGGCGTCTCGGGCCGGGTGCGGATGATTGCGGGCCTTGCCATCGCCGCGATGGCCACTTATGCGGCGTCCAGCTTCCATCCGCCTGCGCTTACCAACCAGCTGGCGCTGCCATTCTTCAAAAACGTGTTGCTGGATTTCGGCATGTTCTTCATCCCCTTCGGCATGATCGTCATCGTCGGGGCCGCCAATGCGGTGAACCTGACCGATGGGCTGGACGGCCTTGCCATCATGCCGGTGATGATCGCAGGTGGCACCTTGGGGGTGATCAGCTACATCGTCGGCAACTATAATTTCGCGGAATATCTTGGCGTGCATTTCGTTCCGGGCACCGGCGAACTGCTGGTTTTTGCAGCCGCTTTGTTCGGGGGCGGCCTTGGCTTTCTGTGGTACAACGCCCCTCCGGCTGCGGTGTTCATGGGCGATACCGGAAGCCTCGCCTTGGGCGGCGCGCTTGGTGCGATCGCCGTCTGCACCAAACACGAAATCGTCCTCGCCATCGTGGGCGGCCTGTTCGTGGTCGAGGCCCTGAGCGTCATCATCCAGGTGCTCTACTTCAAACGCACCGGCAAACGCGTGTTCCTGATGGCCCCGATCCACCACCATTTTGAGAAAAAAGGGTGGGCCGAGCCGCAAATCGTCATCCGGTTCTGGATCATCAGCCTGATCCTCGCGATGATTGGTCTCGCGACGCTGAAGGTGCGGTGACGTGCAGAATAATGCCCGGAGCAAACTGCACCGGGCATCTGTTTGGCTCAAATAAGATAAAAATTTGCGTCCCGCGACCTGCGGCCTCGCCCCTTCGAGTCTTGGCCGGTGATGGGGTTTCATACTGGTAAAAATACTCCCGCCGGAGGCTTCCGTTGCTGATGTAGGGAGCCTCCGGCGGGGATATTTAGAAAACAGATGAAATGCGCCGCGCGCGCAAGCTTACGACCCCGGCAGCAGGTTGAACAGGCTGCGGTCGCCAAACATCAGCCCGGAATTTGCGCCAAAGTTATAGGTAGCCCCAATCTTGGCATAGGTTTCCGAACCAGCATCGGTGTTCAGTGCCCCAAGCTCTGCGAACATTTTCGAGCTTTCGCCCAAGCCGAACGCGCCGCGCAGACCGTAGCGGGTCAGCGAGGTGCCATCAAACGAGCCGTGATCCAGCGAAGCCCCCACCCCCACGCCATTGCCCATCACCATGCCGCCGCTGACGCCCAGCACCGTGCCGCTGCCACCATCATCTTCGGCATGCGCGACATAGCCCTGCACCCCGCCAGTGCCAAAATTCTGCGCCGCCTCAAGCCCGTAAACATCCGTGCGCCCGCCGTTAACCGCATCCATGCCGTAGAACAGGCCAAGCGCCGTGCTGTCGCCCAGTTTATAGGTGCCGTGGGTGACAAAATTGGTCGCCGTTTCATCGGCGAAGTTCAGCAGGTTGACGCCCAGATCCATCTGCATGCCGAATTGCGGCCCAAACGCCAATTCCACCGAGCCGCTGATATTGGTCTTGGCGACCGAGAAATCATCGATAAACCCCGATTGCGACAGCTTGACTTGGCCCCCCGTCATCTCGGCTTGCGCGGCTGAGCCTGCCAGAACAAGGCTGACCGCGGCGAGGATGTGCTTGTTAAGAACCTGCATTATAGTCACTTTCTTATTTTTTGACTGCTTTATGCAGCATAGAGCCGCTGCCCTGCTGTCACCAGCTTTGAGTGGCAAACTCTGTGTGTGGCGCGACAGTGTTGCGGTGGAGACTCACTTCACACACGTCTGCCAATCGTAGGGCGGGGTTGACCCCGCTACGCTTGCGCTAAACCCCGACAATCCCTTAATTGACCATGCCTAACCCCTTGATAAACCACGCCCCGCCCCGCCTGTCCACGCGTGGACAGATGCCGCCTTGCCCCGCCCCCCCGGCTCGGGGCATTGTAAGGCCCAGATAAAACCGGAGGCTGCGATGATTCCCGTAAAAGGCTATGAGGGCCAAAAAGTGGCCGTGCTGGGTCTGGGTCGCTCTGGCACAGCCACCGCTCGCGCCCTGATTGCGGGTGGGGCCGAGGCGCTGCTGTGGGACGACAGCCCCGAGGCGCGTCAGAAGGCCGAAGCCGAGGGTTTCACCTGCACCGACCTGACCCGCGCCGGGGCGTTTGACGGTGTCGTGACCCTGATCACCTCGCCCGGTATCCCGCATCTCTATCCCAGCCCGAACAAAGTGATCGCGCGGGCCTTGGAGGCCGGGGTGCCGCTGGACAACGATATCGGCCTGTTCTTCCGCAGCTTTGCCGGGCCCGAATGGGACGACTTCGACCTCACCCCCCGGGTGATCTGCGTGACCGGATCGAACGGAAAATCGACGACCACGGCATTGATCCATCATATCCTTGAGGTGGCCGGACGGGCGACCCAGATGGCGGGCAATATCGGTCGCGGCGTTTTGGATATGGAACCGGCCCAGGATGGTGAGGTGGTGGTGCTGGAGTTGTCCAGCTATCAAACCGACCTCGCCCGCAGCCTGACCCCGGATGTGGCGGTATTCACCAATCTCTCGCCGGATCATCTGGATCGTCACGCCGGGATGGGCGGCTATTTTGCGGCGAAGCGGCGGCTGTTTGCCGAAGGTGGACCGGATCGGGCGGTGATCGGGGTGGATGAGGTCGAGGGGAGGTTTTTGGCCAATCAGATGGCGGAAGGACCGCAGGATGATCGGGTGATCCGGATATCCTCGGGGCAGAAGCTGGAGGGCTTTGGCTGGGCGGTGTTCGCCCGCAAAGGGTTCCTCGCGGAATGGCGGCGGGGCAAGCAGGTGGCCTCGGTCGATCTGCGCGAAGTGGCCGGGCTGCCGGGGGCGCATAATCATCAGAATGCCTGCGCGGCTTATGCGGCCTGTCGGTCGCTCGGGATCGGGCCGAAGCTGATTGAGACCGCGTTTCATTCCTTTGCCGGGCTGCCGCATCGCAGTCAGCTTGTTGGGGAAAAGGCTGGCGTGCGGTTTATCAATGACAGCAAGGCCACCAATGTCGATGCGGCGGGCAAGGCGTTGCAGGCGTTCGCGAAGATCCGCTGGATTGCCGGGGGGATGGGCAAGGAAGGTGGCATTGCGGGGCTTGTGCCGCATTTGGGATCGGTGGTGAAGGCTTACCTGATCGGCCATTCGGCGCGGGAGTTTGCGCTGGAATTGGGCGACACCCCGTATGAGATTTGTGAGACGATGGCGCGGGCGGTCAGCCGGGCTGCTGAGGAGGCTGTGGCGGGGGAGGTGGTGTTGCTGGCCCCGGCGGCGGCCTCGTTTGATCAGTATCCGAATTTTGAGGTGCGGGGCGATGATTTTACCGCGCGGGTGAAGGCTTTGCTGGGGTGAGTGGGGGTGGTCCCAACTCGGGACCATTTTTATATGTGTGTTTTCAATATCTTGATCTCATCACTTTAAGGAAATCTTAACCTGTCTGCCGATTTGCTCTTTTTGAAATACTCCCGCCGGAGGCTTCAGGTGCCGACCGGAGGTGCCTCCGGCGGGGATATTTGAGCAGAGAGGATGACCTGAGGGGCTGGTTTTGGGCGCTGCGGTTTGCTTACAGCCTGCGAAACGTTGGCACCGGGCCGGAGTTGTCGAAGAAAGGCACGCCGGGTTGGGAGTGGCCGTTCAGCAGGGCTGCGACTTCGGCGAGCACGACTTCGGTGATGAAGGGCAGATCGAGCGCGCGGGCTGCCGAAAGGCCGATCCAGTGCAGGTGCGTGAGCTCGGTCAGGGTGTCGGAGAAGGTCTCGGTGTCGCCTGCAACGCCTGCGGCGGAGGTGAGGAAGAAGCGGGCATCAAAGCGGCGCGGGCGGCCCGGCGGGGTGATGGCGCGGAACGTGAAGCGCAAGGCACCGGGGGTGGGATCGGGCAGGGAAAGCCCGGTCTCTTCGGTCAACTCTCGCAGGGCGGCGCTGGCGAGTGTGCCGGGGCTGGGCGCATCGGGGGGGCAGTTCAGTGTCAGACGGTGGGCGCAATCGGCGGTCAGGCCGGGCAGGGCGTGGGTGGCATCTTCGGCATCGACGCCGCCACCGGGGAAGACGTATTTTGACGGCATGAAAGCGGCGGCGTGGCCGCGCTGGCCCATCAGCACCTCAAACCCGCTGCCCGCAGGCCGCCACAGCACGAGGGTGGCGGCGGGGCGGATTGTCTCGGCGGCAGCGTTGCTCACAACTGCTCGACTGTGACCGGGGTGGTGCGGCCAAAGCCGTGCATCCGTTTGGCCCATTGCAGCCCGACCATAGCGCCTTTCAGGCGCGGTAGCAGGTAGAGCGACAGCGCCACGGTGCCGATGGAGAACAGGGTGATCAAGGTGGCGGGCTCGGGGCGGTATTTTACGAACACGAACATCAACAGCGGTGCCATCAGATGGCCGACAATCAGGATGGTAAGGTAGGCCGGGCCATCATCGGCGCGCTGCGCGGTGAAATCTTCGGAACACACCGGGCAGCTTTCGCGCACCTTGAGATAGCCTTTCAGCAGCGGGCCTGCGCCGCAATTCGGGCAACGCCGCGCCCAGCCCCGGCGCAGGGCGGGCCAGGCCGGACGCTCGGCGAAGGCATCGTGGTCATGTACAGCGTGCAGGGCGGCGTCGGTCATCGGAAAATCCTGAATGCGAGATGCATGGCTTAACCGATGTGGGGACGAAAGTTGAGTGCTTACACGGGGGGGCGGTGCTTTGTCGCAAGCGGGGTTGAAAAAAATCCAAGCGGGCTGTGCGACGGAAACCGAAAGCTGCGGCGTTTATCTGGGTATGAACGCCATGGCAGAGGCTGCGGCGAGCTTGAGGAGAACAGCATGCTTAACAGCACACCGGGTATAAACAGCAAACTGGCGCGCTACCGCACACTGGCGGGCAATCCGAAATTGGCAGGGTCAGCCTTGATTCTGGCGGCGGCTTTGATGGGCGCTGCGGCCTATGCGCAGGATGCCACGCCACCCAAACCGCCGCATGGCGAGTTTGATTTCGCCACCTTGGATGCCGACAAAGACGGCAAAGTGACCAAGGCCGAGGTCGAGGCGTTGCGCGCGGCCAGGGTCAAGGCGATGGATGCCAATGCCGATGGCAAAATCTCGGCGGATGAGCTGGCGGCTCCTCGGATTGCAGCCGCGGGTGATCGGATCAAGGCGCGCTCGGCTGAGAGGGTGAAGAAGATGGATTCGGATGGCGACGGGCTGTTGAGCGCGGCTGAGATGGCGGCGCGTCCGGGGCCGGAGATGCTGTTTGATCGGATCGACGCCAATGCGGATGGGGCGGTCACTCAAGATGAGGTCGATGCCGCGCGCAAGGCGATGCATGAGAAGCATGGCAAGGGTCACGGTAAGCACGGCAAAGATGGGCACGGCAAGCATCGTCCTGCGATGGAGGATGATATGATGGGCGGGCCGGATGGTGGCGATGATCCGGCGAACTGATCACGGCTTGATCTGACTGCTGATCTGGGTCGGGGTCGATGAGCCCCAGAGGCTTCGGCCAAGGTCGCCAGAGGCTTTGGCCAAGGTCGCCAGAGGCTTTGGCCAAGATCGCCAGAGGCTTCAGCCAAGATCGGTTGTCAGGCGTGGGGTTTGCGGTTGTTGCCGCAGGCCCCGCATCACAGTGAAACCCCGATCTGTTGCAAAATGTTGCGAGCCCGGGGCAAGCCGGATAAGCCCGATCACAAGATGACAATGCCGCGCGATACCTTTGCAGATTTGGTCGATGAGGCGCTGGTGGTGCTTTATGCCCACGGCGACCCTGATGCGGCGCGTCTGCTGGCGGGGCGGCTGTTGCCACGGGTTTTGGGCTATGCCGGGCGGATGCTGGGCGATCGCGCCGAGGCCGAGGATGTGGCGCAGGAAGCGATGCTGCGGTTGTGGAAAGTGGCGCCAGAGTGGCGGCAGGGCGAGGCCAAAGTCTCGACCTGGATTTACCGGGTGGTGGCCAATCTGTGTACGGACCGCTTGCGGGCGCGCAGGCGCAGGCGGGCCGAGGCGCTTGATGATGTGGCCGAGCCTGCGGATGGGGCTGCGTCTGTGGTGGCGGGGATGATTGAGGCGGACCGGATGGCGGCTTTGGATCTGGCGTTGGCGGCCTTGCCCGAGCGGCAGCGCGAAGCGGTGGTGTTGCGGCATATCGAGGGGTTCAGCAACCTGGAGATTGCCGAGATTTTGCAGACGGGCGTGGAAGCGGTGGAAAGTCTGACAGCGCGGGGTAAGCGGGCATTGGCGGCACTTTTATCGGGGCAGCGGGCGGCTTTAGGGTACGAAGATGACGGGCAATGATGAGGCGGAATGATGGATGATCTAGATGATCTGTTGGCCGGAGCGCAGCGGGCGTCAATGCAGCCGTCGGAGGCGCTGATGGCGCGGGTTTTGGCGGATGCGGCTGATCTGCAGGCCCGGCCTGCGGTGGTGATGGCGGTGGTGCCGCGTGCGGGGTGGCTGGCGGGGCTGGCGGCGCTGTTTGGCGGGGCAGGGTCTTTGGTGGGTGTGGGGTCGGCGGCTGTGGTGGGGTTGTTTTTTGGCTTTGTGCAGCCGGATGGGTTTGGGGCGGTTGCGGATATGTGGGCTGTGAGTGCGGTCGATCAGGTCGATCTGATGCCGCAACTCGATGTGTTTTTGGTAGAGGAATAGGTGATGAGCGAAACGGCTGTGGTTAAAGCTCCGGGCAAGGGGTTGCGGATTGCGCTGGCGGTCTCGGTGGCGCTGAACCTGGCCGTGGCGGGGCTGTTTGCGGGCTCGTTTTTGCATGACCGCGAGGATGGCCGGCCGCGCGGGGTGCGTGAGATTGGCTTTGGTCCGTTTTCCGAGGCACTGAGCCGCGAGGATCGCAAGGCGTTGCGCAAGGCATTGCTGGCGCGGATGCCCGAGATGCGACAGGCGCGGCAAGAGGCAGGCCAGGATGCGCAGGTTTTGCTGGGCGTGCTGCGGGCGGAGCCGTTTGATCCGGGTCAGCTTGCGGCGGTGCTGGAGGCGCAAAGGGTACGGATGGCGGGGCGGTTTGAGGTTGGGCAGGGCATGATGCGCGATTTGCTGGTGGCGATGACGCCCGAAGCGCGGCGGGCGTTTGCCGATCGGCTGGAGAAGCGCTTGCAGCAGGGCGGCAAGGGCAAGCCGGATAAGTTTGGCGATGAAGGGTTGCCGTCGAAGCCTTAGGCGTTGGGGGGCATCGGGCGGGGCGTGCTTTGGGCTTTGATGTGCGACGTCAGGCGGCGGTGCGGCTGATGGTGACCTGGTTGCGGCCTGCGGATTTGGCGTAAAGCAAGGCGCGGTCGGCGCGGTCGATCAGTTCTGACAAGGTGTCTTTGACGCAGGGCGGGCAGGCATCGGCCGAGGTGGCAAGCCCGATAGAGACGGTGACCTGCAAAGCGGCAAAATCGCCGATGCGCACCGGGGATTCCTCAACGCAGTGGCACAGACGCTCGGCAATGCTGCGGGCCTCCGAGAGCGAGGTTTCGGGCAAAGCGATCAGGAATTCTTCACCGCCGATGCGGGCCAGCAGATCGCCCACCCGCAGATTGCGGTTCAGCCTTTCTGCAACTTCAATCAGCACGGCATCGCCTGCGGCATGGCCCCAGCGGTCGTTCACCGATTTGAAGCGATCCAGATCGACCACCATCACCGCAAATTCCTGCCCCGAGCGGCGGGAAATATCGGCGATGGCGGCGAGTTGCGCCATGCCGTAGCGGCGGTTGTGCAGGCCGGTCAGACTGTCACTCATTGCCAGCCGCAAACCGTCTTGCACCGAGGCCCGCGCAGCGTCAGCCTCACGTTTTCGGGCCAGCAGCCTGATCAGCCGCAGCGCAAGTTCTTCGGCGGGGATGCCATGTGTCACAAGATCATGCGCGCCAAGATCAAACGCCACCGCCGCCGCGATGGGAGAACCGGGGCCGGACTGCACGCAAAACGCAGCATGGCGGCTGTGGGTGCGCGAGCGCAGTTCTGACATCAGCCGCAGACCAGACCCCGGCCCGTTGAAATCGGATTCGATCAGGAACACATCTGGCGTGGCACCATGATGCATGGCTTCGGTCATCGCCTCTTCCGCCGTCATGGCAAGCACGCGGTCGGTCAGATGTGGGGCCATATCGCGGCGCAGTTTCAGCGCCACTTCGCTGCGTTGGGTGATCAGGGCGATCACACCGGGTTGATAAAATGTCGCCGGGGCTTCGGCCAGACCCAGCATGGCGATGCCGTCGTGATGCGGTGAGAAACCTTCCACCTCATCCCTTGCGCGCATGAAGCTGCGGATGCGTGCCAGCAGGTTTTGATCATCCAGCGGTTTTTGCAGGAAATCATCGGCCCCGGCGCGAAAAGACGCGCAGCGGGCTTTGGCATCCAGCACAGGCGAGCAGATCACGATCGGCACATGCCGCAACGCAGGTTCCGCCCGCAATCGTTCCAACAGCTGTAGCCCCGGCATATCGGGCAGGGTGAGTTCCAGCAGGATCAGATCGGGCGCTTCCGTCAGAGCAAGCTTCAGGCCGCTCGCGCCATCCGCCGCCAAGACCGGGGTATAGCCCGCAGCCGTCAGCCTGACCTTCATGACGATGCGATTTGTCGCAACATCGTCCACGATGAGTATCTTGCCGACCATTGTCGAAACGCCTGCTTTGAGTGTTAAGCTTATGTTTCCACTGTGCCGCCGAAAGGGTTAAGAAATCCTTTCTGAAACCAGTAACCACGATACGCAATTTCGGTATGACCTGCGCAAAACCTAAGGAAAACGGCATGAATAGGCGGGAATCTGCTGAAACTCTGGCTTTGCAGGGCTTTGCTTGGCTTTTGGCGCAGGATGATCTGGTGGGCATCTTCCTTAACGCGACCGGGGCCGGGCAGGGTGACTTGGCAGTGCTTGCGGGCGATCCGGTGTTTCTGGGCGCGGTGCTGGATTTTCTGATGGAGGATGATTCGCGGGTGATCGGGTTTTGCGATGATGCGCGGCTGCCCTATACGGCGGTGATGCAGGCGCGGGCGGAACTGCCGGGCGGGCAGTTGCCGAACTGGACCTGATTGCGTTTTCGGTTTGGCCCGGTCACGGTGCGGCGAAAAGGGCCCGGCAGGATGCTGACCAAATGGAGATTGCGATGATTGAGGCGCTGATTTTCGACAAGGACGGCACGTTGTTTGATTTCCGCCTGAGCTGGGGGGCGTGGACTCGTAATCTGCTGGCCGAATTGGGCGATGCCGATGGGCGGTTGGCGCAGGTTTTGGGTTATGACAGCGCGCGCAATGATTTTGCCGCCGACAGCCCGGTGATCGCTATGACCACGCCCGAGATCGCCGATATTCTGCTGCCGCATCTGCCGGGGATGCGGTTGGAGGAGCTGTTGGAGCGGATGAACCAGTTGGCGGCGGATGCGCCGATGGTGCCTGCGGTGGATTTGCCCGTGGTGCTGGGGGCTTTGCGGGCGCGGGGATTGAAACTGGGCTTGGCGACCAATGACACGGAAATTCCTGCGCGACGGCATCTGGCGGGCGCGGGCGTGTTGGAGTTGTTCGATTTCGTCGCGGGTTGCGATTCCGGCTTTGGTGGCAAGCCCGCGCCGGGGCAGCTGCTGGCGTTTGTGGCGCAGTGTGGGCTGACGCCGGGACGGGTTGCCATGGTGGGCGACAGTTTGCATGATCTGGATGCGGGCCGGGCTGCGGGGATGCAGGCGGTGGCGGTGCTGACCGGGATCGCTGTGCGCGCCGATCTGGAGGCCCATGCCGATGTGGTTTTGACCGATATCAGCGGTTTGGGGCCTTGGATTGACGGGTTGGCGGCGGTCTAACCGGGCCTGCGGATAAAAACGACGCATTTTCGTCGCAAATATGGTGCGCTAACCGCGCTGGTTTCCTTCATCTTGGCGTAAAGCAGTGGCCACGCTTGTGGTTGCAAGAATGGAGACGCCAGATGAGCGATGACGCAAGCCGCAAACGCATCCGTGCCGGGGGTCGGGCGGGCAACAAAAGCCGGGCGGGCTCGGCGGTTATTGACCAGATGCCGTGGCGGATTCCGGTGAACAATGACCGCCCGATTGAACCCTTGGACGCGGATGGCGTGCAGGCGGTGCATAGAGCGACGATGCGGATTTTGAAGGAAATCGGTATCGAGTTTCTGAACCCGGAAGCCGTGGCTTATCTCAAGCAAGCCGGCTGCGTGGTGAACGGCACCAACGTCAAGATGGACGAAGATTTCGTGATGGAGATGCTTTCGCACGCGCCGGAAAGCTTCACCATCACGCCGCGCAACCCGGAGCGCGAGGTGATCATGGGCGGCAAGCATATGCTGTTTGTGAATGTGTCGTCGCCTCCGAATGCGTGGGATCTGGAGCGCGGCAAGCGCACCGGGGATTTTGCGACGTTCAAAGAATTCATGAAGTTGACGCAGTATTTCAACTGTATCCATGTCGCGGGCGGCTATCCGGTGGAGCCTGTCGATATTCATGCAAGCGTGCGGCATCTGGATTGCTTGTATGAAAAGCTGACGCTGACCGATAAGGTGGTGCATGCCTATTCGCTGGGAGCGGAACGGGTTGAGGATGTGATGGAGATGGTCCGCATTGCGGGCGGGCTGTCGTATGCGGAATTCGACGCCAAACCGCGGATGTATACCAACATCAACTCAGTCTCGCCGTTGCAGCATGATTATCCGATGCTGGACGGGGCGATGCGGTTGGCCAAGCGCGGGCAACCCGTTGTGATCACGCCGTTTACTTTAGCGGGGGCGATGGCACCTGTGACGATGTCGGGGGCGGTGTCGCTGTCTTTGGCCGAAGGTTTGGCGGGCGTGGCCTTGCTGCAATATATCAATCCGGGCTGCCCGGTGGCCTTGGGGACGTTTACCAGCAACGTCGATATGAAATCGGGCGCGCCTGCTTTTGGCACGCCGGAATATATGCGCGCCACACAAATGACCGGGCAGTTGGTGCGGTTTTATGGGCTGCCGCTGCGCTCGTCTGGCACCTGCGCGGCGAATGTGCCGGATGGGCAGGCGATGTGGGAAACCAGCAATAGCCTGTGGGCGGCGGTGCAAAGCCGCACCAATTTGGTCTATCACGCGGCGGGTTGGCTGGAGGGCGGGCTGATCGCCTCACCTGAAAAGTTCATTATGGACTGCGAAGTGTTGCAGATGATCCAGCGCTATTTTGAGGATTCCGTGGTGGCGGTGACGCCCGATGATCTGGCGTTTGACGCGATCAAGGCGGTGGGGCCGGGCGGGCATTATTTTGGCTGCCAGCACACGCAAGACCGCTATGCCACGGCGTTTTATGCCCCGATCGTGTCGGATTGGCGCAATTATGAGGCCTGGCAGCAGGATGGTTCGATCTGGACGGTGGAGCGGGCGCATCGCATCTACAAGCAGATCATCGCGGAATTTGAAGCGCCCGAGATGAACGGCAATGATCAGGAAGCGTTGCGGCAGTTCGTGGCCAAGCGCAAACAAGAGGGTGGCGCGCCTACCGATTTCTGAGTGGTCTTAAGGGGTTATAGGGGGCCTGTGCGGATTTCCGCGCGGGCCCTTCGGCATTTTGGACGCAGGCTTGTCTGGTGGGGGTAAAGCGTGTCAGGTGTAGATTGAATAGAAAATCGTTTCCCTTTCTCAGGCGCTCGAACGCGATTTTCGACAATGCGGATTCTATATAAACCTGTCACGCTCTCAATCAGCGCGTGTCGTGCTGCCCTTGCGGCGATTTGGTAATTGTTAAGGCTCCACGCTTAAGCTTGGGGAGAATCATTTTGCGAGTATCCCGATGCACGGCCTGATCAACCGCTCGATCCAGTGCTTTCTGCGCGACACCTATGGGGTGGCAAGCTGGTCTGCGATTGCGCGCACGGCGGGGCTTGGCTTTGATAATTTTGAACCGCTGCTGATCCATGACACAGCACTGACGGAAGCCGTGATTGAGGCCGCAGCCCGGCATTTGCAGCGGCCGCGCGAAACGGTGTTAGAGGATTTGGGCACCTATCTGGTGTCGCATCCCAATCTTGAGGCATTGCGGCGGCTGTTGCGCTTTGGTGGGGTGAGTTTTCAGGACTTTCTGTACTCGATGGAAGATTTGCCGGAACATGGCCGCTTGGGCCTGCCCGATCTGGAAGTGCCGGAATTTATGCTGATGGATCAGGGCGAGGGGCGGTTTTTGCTGCATGTGTCAAAGCTGATTGATGGCGTGGGGCATGTCACCGTTGGGCTTTTGCGGGCGATGGCGGATGATTATGGCGCGTTGGTGCTGCTGGATCATATGGGCGTTGAGGCGGGGCGCGAGGTGGTTGCGGTGCATCTGTTGGATCACGCTTTTGCAGAGGGGCGGCGGTTTGAGCTTGCCATGCCGGGGGCTTAGGTGATGCCGGGTGCTGCGTTGAACCAAGCTGCGCTGTCGCGGATGATGCCGATGCATGTTGGTCTGGATGCTGCGGGCAAGATCACTTCGATGGGACCGACACTGGCCAAGCTGATTGAGGGGCCGCTGCCATTGGGCGTTGCATTTCTGAAGGTGTTTGCGGTGCGCAGGCCAGCGGGCATCGCTGCGATGCAGGATCTGCGGGCGCGGGCCGGGGTGCGGCTGCATGTCGATCTGCGCGGCAAGGGCGATACGTTTCGCGGGTTGGCGATGCCGACCGAAGACGGCGGGATGCTGTTGAACCTGTCGTTTGGCATCCGTCTGATTGAAGCGGTGCGGCACCATGCGCTGACCGATGCGGATTTTGCCGCCACCGATATGGCGGTGGAAATGCTGTATCTGGTCGAGGTCAAGCAGGCGGTGATGACCGAGTTGCGGCGGTTGAACCTAAGCCTTTTGGGCGCGAAGGCGACGGCAGAGGAACAGGCGTTGACTGACACGCTGACCGGCTTGCGCAACCGGCGGGCGCTGGAGGTATCGCTGCCCGCGCTGATCGGGCAGGGCGTGGCGTTTGGTTTGATGCATATTGATCTGGATTACTTCAAACAGGTCAACGACAGTTTGGGGCATGCGGCGGGGGATGAGGTGCTGCGTGAGGTCGCCAAAGCTTTGGTGGTGGAAACGCGCGCCTCGGATATGGTGGCGCGGGTGGGCGGCGATGAGTTTGTCGTGCTGCTGCCGGGGTTGTCAGATGCGGTGCGACTGACGCAGATCGCGCGGCGGATCATTGAGCGTTTGACGCAACCGATTGATTTTGAAGGCACGCCGTGCCGGATTTCAGCCTCGATTGGGCTGACAATTTCGACAGCGTATGATCCACCCGAGGCCGAGCGGATGCTGAGCGATGCCGATGCAGCACTATATGCGTCTAAGCGGGCGGGGCGGGCGCAGGCGCAGTTTTATAAGCCGCCAGTTTATCAGACGCCGGGCGATGATTTGCTGTCGGCATAGGGGATTTTGCGGCGGTCAGACCGCCAGAAATTCTTTGACGAAAGCCGTGGCCGGGCGGGCGCGGATGTCTTGCGGGCGGCCGATTTGCTCGATGCGGCCCATCGACATCACCACGACCAGATCGGCGAGTTCCATGGCCTCGTCCTGGTCGTGGGTCACGAAAATGGTGGTGAGGCCAGTGGTGTCGTGAATCTCGCGCAAGCCCGCGCGGAGTTCCTTGCGCACGCGGGCATCGAGAGCCCCGAACGGCTCGTCCAGCAGTAGCATCCGGGGTTCGATGGCAAGCGCGCGCGCGAGGGCGACGCGTTGACGCTGACCGCCGGAAAGCTGGCTGGGATAGCGCGCGCCGATGTCGGGCAGTTGGATCAGCTCCAGCAATTTGGTGACGCGGCGGGCGATTTCGGCCTTGGCAGGGCGTCCGGCGCGCGGGCGGGCGCGCAACCCGTAGGCGATGTTTTCAAACACCGTCATATGGCGAAACAAAGCGTAGGATTGAAACACAAAGCCAGCGCGGCGATCTTGCACTGTCAGGTTGGTGGCATCCGAGGCGTCGAATAGCACCCGGCCAGCGGTGGGGAATTCGAGGCCGCCGAGGATGCGCAGCAGGGTGGTTTTGCCGGACCCCGAAGGGCCCAAAAGCGCCACCAAAGCGCCGGATGGGATGGAGAGGGAGACCGGATGCAGGGCTGCCGTCGCGCCGAACTCTTTGGAAATCTGATCAATTTCGATTTGCATTGCTGGGCCTTTCAGGGACGGGTTGCGGCGGCAAGCTGATCGGCAAAGCGCCATTCCAGCAAGGTTTTCAGGGTGAGGGTGAGCAGCGCCAGCAGGGCCAGAACGGCGGCCAGGCTGAAGGCGGAAACCGAGAGATATTCGTTATACAGCATCTCGATGGTGATCGGCATGGTGGCGGTCTGGCCGCGAATTTTACCCGAGACGACCGCGACCGCGCCAAATTCCCCCATGGCGCGGGCGTTGCACAAAAGCACGCCATACAGCAGCGCCCAGCGGATGTTGGGCAAGGTGACGGTGAAAAAGATACGCCAGCCGGAGGCTCCCAACGTGAGGGCGGCTTCTTCTTCGGCGCGGCCTTGCTCGATCATCACCGGGATCAGCTCGCGGGCAACGAAAGGGAAGGTCACGAACATCGAGGCGAGGATGATAGACGGCAAAGCGAAGACGATGGGGTAGCCTTGGGCGACCAGCCAGCCGCCGACGGCGGTGTTGGCCCCGAAGGTGAGCACGAGGCAGAGGCCTGCTACGACCGGCGAGACAGAAAACGGCAGGTCGATCAGTGTGATCAGCAGGGCTTTGCCGCGAAAGTCGTATTTGGTGATGAACCATGCGGCGGCGATACCGAAGACGGCGTTCAAAGGCACGGCCACGGCGGCGACGATCAGGGTCAGTTTAATGGCTGATGCGGCCTCGGGGTTGGCGAGGGATTTGACGGCCTCGACGGCACCTTTCGACAGCGCCTCGGCGAAGACGGCGACGAGGGGGGCGAACAGCAGGAAGGCGAGGAATAGCACGACCACAGCGATCAACGCGACACGGAAGCCGGGGGATTCGGTGGTGACGGGCCTATGATTTCCGGGGCGGTGGGCTTGCGGGCCTGTGGGTTTCGGCCAGTGGTTCAGGGGGGTGTCAGACATAGCCAATCCTCCGGCGGCTGAGAACTTGGATGGCGTTGATCAGCAAGAGCATTGCGAAGGAAATCAACAGCATGGCGATGCCGATGGCAGTGGCCCCGACATAGTTGAATTCTTCAAGTTTGATGACGATGAGCAAGGGCGCGATCTCGGTTTTTAAGGGGATGTTGCCGGCGATGAAGATCACCGAGCCGTATTCGCCGACCGCGCGGGCGAGCGACAGGGCAAAGCCTGTCATCGCGGCGGGGGCGAGCATCGGCAGCACAACGCGGCGCAGGGTATAGGCGCGGGTGGCCCCGAGGGTGGCGGAGGCCTCTTCAACCTCACGCTCAATTTCTTCGACGACGGGCTGCACGGTGCGGGTCACAAAAGGCAGGCCGACGAAGATGAGGGCGATCAGGATGCCCCATTGGGTGTAGGCGATCTTGAAGCCGAGGTCTTTGGCGATGGAACCGAAGGCTCCGTTGGGGGCGTATAGGGCGGTTAGTGCGATGCCTGCGACGGCGGTAGGGAGGGCGAAGGGCAGATCAACGGCGGCGTCGAGCAGGCGGCGACCGGGGAAGCGGTAGCGCACCAAGACCCAAGCGAGGGCGACGCCGAACACCAAGTTGATCAGCGCGGCGATGAAGGACAGCCGGAACGACAGGAACAAAGCGCCCCAGATGCGGGGGGTGTTCACCTCGGTCCACAGGGCGGGAAAACCGGCGCTGGCGCCCTTCAGAAGAAGGGCGCCGATGGGGAGGAGGACCACTAGGGACAGCAGGGTGAGGGTGATCCCGGCACTTAGGGCCATGCCGGGAAGCGGCGAGCGGTTGATCAGCGGTCTGCGCATTGGTTTACTTCGCGGTGTAGATTTGATCGAAGGTGCCGCCATCGGCGAAGTGGGTTTTCTGTGCTTCTGCCCAGCCACCGAAGTGGGTGATATCGACCAGTTCAAGCTTGGGGAAGCGGGCGACGTCTGCCGGATCGGCTTTCGAGGTATCCCAGCCACGGTAGAAATCTTTGAAGATAATGGCTTGGGCTTCGGGGGTGTAAAGGAAGTTCAGATAAGCCTCGGCCAGTTTACGCTGATCGTCATTGTGGATGTTGGCTTCAACCAAGGCGACGGGCGGTTCTGCGAGGATCGAGAGCGAGGGCACAACGATATCGAATTGATCGTCGCCGAGTTCTTTTTCGGCAAGGTAGGCCTCATTTTCCCACGCCAATAGCACATCACCGATGCCGCGCTGGGCAAAGGTGGTGGTGGCGTCGCGTGCGCCTTTGTCCAGCACGGGCACATGCTCTAGCAGGGTTTTGACGAAGGCTTGCGGGTCTTTGCCGTTCTTTTCGGCCCAGGCCCAAGCGGCGAGGTAGTTCCAGCGCGCACCGCCCGAGGTTTTCGGGTTCGGGGTGATGACTTCGACGCCATCATTTACCAGATCGCCCCAGTCTTTGATGCCCTTCGGGTTGCCTTCACGCACCAGAAACACGATGGTCGAGGTGTAGGGTGAGGAATTGTGCGGGAGTTTCGACTGCCAATCGGCGGGCAGTTTGCCTTCTTTGGCGATCTTGTCGATATCGGCGGCGAGGGCCAAGGTGACGACCTGCGCATCCAGACCTTCGATCACAGCGCGGGCTTGCGCACCCGAGCCGCCATGGCTGGCCTCAATCGTTGGGGCCGGGTTGCCCGCAGCGGTGTAGCTGGCGATGAAGGCGGCGTTCAGGTCTTTGTAAAGTTCGCGCGTCGGGTCATAGCTGACGTTCAGCAGGGTTTCGGCATGGACCTCTTGGGCAGCCGAGAAGCTGAGATACAGCGCCGAAAGTGCGATCAGTGCAGCCTTGCCGAGCCATCTTTCGCGCACCGGGAAGCCTGTGAAATCGCGGTCTCCGGTGGTGATGGTGACGCGGCCATCTGCATGGCGCTGGGTGAGCGTGCCTTGGGCGGTGCCATGCTTTGTAAGAGAATCTGGGTCTGCAACGGTGATGGTGGTGAGCATTGGTTTCTCCTGCGGAATGGTGTGGCGTTTCGCCGGGAAGGCGAGGGCGGGGATCAACCCGAGAATGGGGCGCTTATCTTGCGTAGGGGTCCAAAGGCTCGATGCGGGTTTCCCACAGGCGGCTGTCGCGGCCATCAAGCAATTCGCGCACTGCAGATTGCGGATCATGGGTGAAGCGGACCAACGGGCTGCCCGATACGCGATGGGCGCGTCCGGTGCGGCGGTCGATCAGCGAGACTTGATAGGCGCAGGACATCGGCGCCGCTTGGCGGAAGTCTGAATGGGGTGCTGCGAACATGTTGGTCTCCTGTAGATCGAGTGTGTCGATGCCCTTAATAACGACAGAGTTGGTCGAGTATAGCAACAGAAAAATAACGCTCTTTTTTGTCGTGATTTTAGAAGAATATTCTCTCGGGTGTATTTTCAATAGGTTAGCGGTCCTGTAGGCGGCATTCTCTGGATATAGTCATATAAAAACAATGCCTTAGAGGATTTGTGGAATATATCACGATAAACATGGTAGACATTTAGAATTTTTGCCTCATCCTAGGCATCGAAGCAGAAGGGGAACCGCTATGGCCGAACTTGACCAGATCGACGGCAAGATTATCGTCGAGTTGATGCGCGATGCGACGCTGCCAGTGGCACAGATTGCCGACCGGGTGGGGCTGTCGCAGACGCCGTGTTGGAAGCGGATTCAACGGCTTGAGGCCACGGGCATCGTCACCGGACGGGTGGCGATGGTGGACCCGGCGCGTCTGGGCTTCGGGCTGACGGTGTTTGTCGAGGTTGAGGCGGTGGATCATTCTGCCGAGTGGCGCGACGCGTTTATGAAGGCGACCGAGGCGATTCCCGAAATCATGGAAGTCTACCGGATGGCCGGAGAGATGGATTATCTGCTGCGAATCTCGGTGGGTGATACAGCAGATTTTGACGGGCTGTACAAGCGGTTGACAGATGCGGTGGCGATCAAGAACTTCACCTCGCATTTCGTGATGGAGCGGATGAAATTTGGCACCGCCTATCCGGTGGACACGCAGCGGCGTTAATTTAGCGCCGCGCGCAGGAAGCTTTCGGCCAATGCCACGCCTGCAGGGGTGATGGTGTGGCCGACGCCGGGCAACAGGTGCAATGTGGTTTGCACGCCTGCGGCGGTGAGGGCGGCTTCGGCAGAGCTGGCCTCGGTGATCGGCATCACCGGGTCGGTGGTGCCGTGGATCAGCATTACAGGGGTTTTTAGCGCTGGCGTCAGCGGTGCCGGCGTGGCGAGCCGCAGTGAGAAGGCGACGACCGCGCCCACCGGCCAGCGGCCAGAGGCGACAGCGTCCAGCGCCATGATCGCGCCTTGCGAGAAGCCGATCAAAGCGACGTTGTGCAACTGGTTTTGCAGGCCGTGGGCTTTGATGACTTCGGTCAGGGTGGAATCGAAACCCGCGCGGGTTGCAACGACCCGGATGGGGCGGTTGGCCTTGGTGACGCCGGCGATAGAGAACCACTGACGCCCGGTGTCGCCCAAATCATAGGGTTGCGGTGCATCGGGGCTTTGGTACTGCGCGCCGATATTTTGCGCGATGTGTTGGCCGATTGCGGCCAGATCGGCACCACTACTGCCGACACCGTGCAGCATTATCAACAGCTTGCTCATGCTTTGTCCCAAGGCAGCAGGGGTCCGACCGGGACAAGGCCTAAGGGGTTCAGGGTCTTGATCGAGTAGTAGCCGCGTTTGATATGGTCGATGCTGACGGTATCGCGGACGCCGGGTAGGGCCAGGATGCGCAGCATGTAGGCTTGCAGGTTTGGGTAATCGGCAATGCGTTTCAGGTTGGTTTTGAACAAGCCGTGATAGGCGGCGTCAAAGCGGATCAGGGTGACGAAGGCGCGGATGTCGGTTTCGGTAAAGGCTGTGCCATGCAGATAGGGGCGGTTGTCAGACAGGCGGGATTCGAGGCTGTCGAGCGTGGTGAATACATCGGCGAAGGCGGCTTCGTAGGCGGCTTGGGTGGTGGCAAAGCCAGCGCGATAGACGCCGTTGTTGAGGGCGGGGTAGATCTGGTCGTTTAGGGCGTCGATTTCGAGGCTCAGGGCCTCGGGGTAAAGATCGGGGCCAGTGGCAAGGCGGCCAAAACCAGAGTTGAGCATCCGAACAATGTCGGCGGATTCGTTGTTGACCAGCGTGTCAGTGTGTTTGTCCCGCAGCACCGGCACGGTGGCGCGGCCAGACATATGCGGGTCGGCGCGGGTGTAGACCTCATGCATATAGGTGGCGTTGTGCAAGTGATCGGCGGTGCTGCCGGGGTAGTCACCAAAGCGCCAGCCTTGATCTGTGAGGCTGGGTTCAACCACGGACACACTGATGGCGGATTTCAAGCCCTTGAGTTTGCGCGCTATAAGGGTGCGTGAAGCCCAAGGGCAGATCAGCGCGACGTAGAGATGATAGCGCCCAGCCTTGGCCTTGAAGCCAGAGGAGCCATCCGGGGTGATCCAGTTGCGGAAGGTCGATTGCTGGCGCACGAAGCCGCCGGTCGCGTCTTTTGCCTGCACGGGTTGCCAGTTTTCCTGCCATTTTCCATCGACGAGCATTTACGCAGCCTTTGGCGAAAGGGTGATCGGGGTGCCCCATGGGTCGGTCAGGGCTTTGGGCAGCTTGGCGCGCAGGGCGGCGAGGGGTTCGGCATCGGCCAAGATTTCAAGATCGGCAAGCCCAGTCGAGGGGAAACTGCGTTTGCCTGCACCTCGGCTGTTCCAGGTATTTGTTGCAATGTGGTGATGGTAGCCGCCCGCGCCGTAAAACGCAGCACCGGGGTAATGGGTGGTGATCGCAAAGCCTAAGGCACCATTGTAGAAGGCTTCTGCCTCGGGCACCGATCCGGTTTGCAGATGGACATGGCCAATCACCGTGCCTTCGGGGGCCTGAGTGTAAGGGGCTTTGGCGGAGGCGGCGAGGTTGTTCAGATCAAGGCCGTTGGTGGCCATCTGAATCTGGCCACCTTGGGTGTTCCAAGCAGAGCGGGGACGGTCGATATAGACCTCAATGCCGTTGCCTTCGGGGTCGGACAGATAGATCGCCTCGCTGACGAGGTGGTCTGACGCACCCTCCAGGGGCAGTCGGCTGTCAGAGGCGTGCAGCAGCCAAGCACCCAGATCAGCACGGTTGGGCAGCAGGAAGGCGGTGTGGAACAGGCCGGCTTCTTTGGGGCTGCGGCGGCGGGCGGTTTTGTCGGCGCGCAACTCCAGCAGCGGGATGTTGCCCGCACCAAGGCGCAGGGTTTCGCCATCGTTGCTAAGTTCCTGAAGGCCAAGCGCTTGTTTGTAAAACGAACCGACACGCCCGATGTCATTCACCGTCAGGGCGACGCGGCCGATTTCCAAGGATGCAGATGCAGTGGACATGTCTGTTCTCCTAACGTTCCGGGGTTAGCTGCGGCGGCCCAAAGATGCGGCGCCGTCGCCGAGCAGGGATTGCACCACAAGGGCGATGATCCAGAATGCGGGATATTCCCAGCCGCCGTTCTCGTTGGTGAAGAAAAAGCCAGCGGCGAAATGCACGGTGACAATGGCCCCAAGTAACACGGGAATCAACGCGAGAGAGACGATGCGGGTTTGGTATCCGACGATCAGGGCGAGGCCGCCGAGCACTTCAATGGCGATGACCAGATAGGCAAGCGGGCCGGGCAAGCCGATGCTTTGGAAGAAGCCAGCGGTGCCTGCGGGGGTGAAGACGAAGATTTTCAGGCCAGCATGGGCGAGGAACAGGCCGCCAAGGGCGAGGCGCAGGATCAGGGCGGCGAGGTCGGTCTGGCTGGTGGATTGGGTGGGCAGGGCGGTCATTGCGGTTATCCTTTGGGTTTGGATGGATGATCGCATTATGGCTCTTTCCGAATGGATTGATAATCTTGCCAAATGGAAAATCATTCCATCCGATTTGGAAGGGGTTTGCTGGGGTGCAGCAGATGTTGCGCCAGAAAATCAATCAGCACCCGCATCTTCAACGCCAGATGCCGCCCGGAGGGATACAGCGCAAACACCCCCATCGGCGGCTCTTCATAAGCGGCCAGCAGGCGGACGAGGCGACCGCTGGCAAGGCTGTCGGCCAGAACAAAATCGGGCGAAGACGCGATGCCAAGCCCAGCCTCAGCGGCGATCATACAGGCAGAGGCGTTAGAGAACGTCAACCGCCCTGCGACCACAACGCGTTGGTTCTGAGCGAAACTCCAGCGCTGTGGGTCGCGGTAGTTGGTGTCGATCAGGCAATCATGCCCGGCTAAATCTTGCGGCGTTTGCGGCACCCCGCGCGCCGCAAGATAGGCTGGGGACGCCGCCACGATCAGTTGCGAGTTGCACAGGTTGCGCGCGATCAGCGTGGTGTCGCCGGGTTTACCGACCCGCACCGCCATGTCGAAGCCTTCATCGACAAGGTTCACAAGGCGGTCAGAGAAATGCACATCCAGCGCAATCTCGGGATAGGCCTTGGCAAAATCGGCCAGACGCGGGGCAAGGCGGATGGTGCCAAAGCTTAACGGTGCGCTGAGGCGGATCTTACCGCGCGGCAACAGGGCGGCGTTGCGGGTTTCGGTATCGAGCGCGTCAAATTCATCGAGCAGGCCGCGCAGACGGTCGAAATAGGTCTGCCCTGCCTCGGTCGCCGCCAGCGCGCGGGTGGTGCGGTGCAACAGCCGCACGCCAAGTTCGGCTTCAAGCTTCGAGACCAGCTTGGAGGCTTGGCCAGAACTGGTGCCCAAGCGCTACGCCGCGGCGGCAAAACTGCCGGTTTCCAGCACGGTGACGAACATCCGCTCGCTGATCAGCCGGTCCATTGGCGCGCTTTCGCTGTGGAATTTGGTAAAGACTAGCGCGATTGCTGCGGTTTTGGAAGCTAGATGCGCCGGGCGGAGGTGGAAGCCCAAGCGATAGGTTTCATTGATGAAATCATTGGAAGTGGCAGCCCGTAGGGCCATAGGAACACCTTCCGACAACGCCCCGCAGAATACTTTAATTTATTGATTTGCAAAAATTATTTTAAGAAATGCTTCCCCCTGAATACCACCAAAACCGACCCGTTCCAACGCTCGATGTTGGTATGGATGTTGTTGGAGGATAGTATGTCGAAGCTTTCTGCGCGCCGTGTCGAAACCCTGAAAGACCCCGGACTCTGCGGCGACGGCGATATTCTTTATCTATCAGTAAAACCGTCCGGTTCAAAGTCTTGGATTTTGCGCACCGTTGTTCACGGCAAACGTCGTGACCTTTGTGTTGGGGCGTCTGACCTTGTGTCACTTGCCGAAGCGCGGGACAATTCCCGCGAGTGGCGCAAGGTTTCCGATGCAGCGTTAACTGTGGCGAAGCTGCGCCAATATCACCCGATCAGAAATGACCTTTCGGCCCTTCGCCATGATGGCAAGGCCCGGCTTGACTCGTTTCTGGTGCGGCTTACAGGGGCAGACACTACGCCTTACACCCGTGTAGTCGGGCGCAAGTTCTGCAACGGTTTTCGTGAGTGGTGCGACGCGGCTGGCCTGCCTCATTGCAGCGTTCATGGACTCCGCAAAGACGCCGCTGCCCGGCTGGCAGAACTGGGCCGCACTGAGTTTGAAATCATGGCGATCACAGGCCACCAGACCAGCAAGGAAGTCACCCGATACACAAAAGCCGCCAGTCAAAAGACGCGGGCCGCAAGCGCCGTTGTGAAGATGACAGCGGAACGGAACTGAAACAGAAGTGTCCCACTTTTCGCCGGGGTGTATCCCGGTGGGACAAAATAAGCGGGTAAGGTAATGATATGTAAGGGGGAATTTTTGGAGTGGCAGCCCGTAGGGGAGTCGAACCCCTCTTACCAGAATGAAAATCTGGTGTCCTAACCGATAGACGAACGGGCCACTGTGGCGCTTCCTAAGCGGTTGGCGCGCGGGGTTCAAGAGGGGAAGACCGATTTATCGGTCGATTTTTGCGCCCATCAGCGCGATGGCCTGCTGATAGACCTTGGCAGCGTTCCATTCTTTGATCACCGCGAAGTTCGGCTCGCCTTCCTGATAGCCCAGCCCCGGTTGCCAGCCCTTGCGGGCCAGGTAGTTGGCGGTGGTTGCCATCGCATCGGTGAGGTTGGTCAGATCAATCCGGCCATCGCCATTGCCGTCCTGACCATATTGCAGCGCATTGCCGGGCAGGAACTGGGTATGGCCGAGCTCGCCATGCTTGGCTCCGACAGATTTGGCGCTGATCGAGCCCTGATCGACCAGCAGCAGCGCGCCGATCAGATGCGGACGGAAGAAATCGGTGCGGCGACAGTCAAAGGTCAGCGTCGCAATGGCCGAGACGACATTGGTGTCGCCCATGAAATTGCCAAAGCCGGTTTCCATGCCGTGGATGGCAAGCAGAACACCCGCGGGCACACCATATTGTGCCTCCAGTCCCGCGTAAAAATCCGGGTTCTTCTTTTCACGCGCGCGACCCTGCGAGATGATTGCGTCGGCACCGCGCACCGACAGGAACTTTTGCAGGGTGTATTTAAAGCTTTTCTGATTGCGATCAGCCGCGATGGTGGCCTTGGAATAACTTGCCCCGAGCAGTGCGTCGCGGCCTGCTTCGCCGACGCCCTCGGCTTTGGCCTCTTGCGCCATATCGGCCTTCCACGCGTCAAACCCGGATGAGGTGTTGCCGCAGGTGGCAGACAAAGCAGGGGCGGTTAAAGTCAGCGAAAAAAGCAATGCGGTCAAAGATTTGGTCAACACGGTCTGCATCCAACAAGGAAAGATTATGGGCAGAATAGCCGGGCTGTCGCGCGGCGCAAGGGGGGCTGAAATTATTCAGCGATGTCAGAGTATTGGAGGAAGTGGCAGCCCGTAGGGGAGTCGAACCCCTCTTACCAGAATGAAAATCTGGTGTCCTAACCGATAGACGAACGGGCCACTATGGTGCGGCGGTGTTTAAGGGCAGATTTGGCGCTTCGCAAGAGGAAAAATCAGGCTTTTGCCGCATCTTCCAGACGAAATTGCACCTTTGTGCGGCCGCCCCATGTGTTCAGCTCTAGCCTGCCTGCCAGGTGAAAGCGTTGATGGCCGGGGTTTTCCAAAGCCGGGCCGAGATCGCTGTCAAAAGCGCCAAATGCGATGCCTTCGAGGCGGGCACCCATGCTGTCGCCGAAGCTGATTTTCAGGTGCTTTTCGCCGATGCGGCGGGTGGTGATGTTGGTGTCGGCGAAGGCAAAGCGCGGGGCGGGGGCAGAGGCGCCGAACGGGCCTGCGGACTCAATCTGCTCGACAAATCCGGGGGTTGCGGCGGTGGGCATCAGCAGACTGTCGATGCGCAGATCTTCGCGACCGCCCGCACCTGCGCCTTGTTTGGCGAGAAGTTCAGAAAGGCGCGCCATCGCGGCTTCGAGTTTGTCGCGCGCAACGGTGAGGCCTGCGGCCATCTTGTGGCCACCGCCTTTCAGCAGCAAACCTTCGGTGGTCAGGCGGTGAATAGCCGCACCCAGATCGACGCCGGTGACGGAGCGGGCAGAGCCTTTGCCTTCGTTGCCATCAAAACCGATCACCACGGCGGGGCGGTGGCTGGCCTCTTTCAACCGTGCCGCGACAATGCCGACGACGCCGGGATGCCAGCCATCGCCTGCGGCCCAAACCAGCGGGCCATCCATACCGCGCATTTCGGCCTGGGAGAGGGCTTCTTCGCGGACACGGGCTTCGATATCGCGGCGCTCGGTGTTCAGAAGGTCAAGCTTTTCGGCCAAAGCGGTTGCCTCGGAAGGGCTGTCTGTGGACAGCAGCCGCGCGCCGAGATCGGCTTGGCCGATGCGGCCGCCCGCGTTGACACGGGGGCCGAGCAGGAAACCCAGCGCATAGGGGGTGGGGGCTTGGTCCATGCGGGCGATGTCGGCGAGGGCGCGCAGGCCCGCGCGTTCGCGGCGTGCCATCACTTTCAGACCTTGGCGCACGAAGGCGCGGTTGACGCCGATCAAGGGCGCGACATCGGCGACGGTGGCGAGCGCGACCAGATCGAGAAGTGCCATCAGATCCGGGCCTTGGGTGCTATCCGCGCGGAGTTGGCGATTGGCTTCCACCAGCATCAGGAACACCACGGAAGCGGCACAGAGATGCCCGAGATCGCCGTCTTCGTCTTGGCGGTTCGGGTTCACCACAGCATAGGCGGCGGGCAGGGTTTCGGTGCCCAAGTGGTGATCCAAGACCACCACATCACATTGGGCGGCGGCGATGGGATCGAAGCTGAGCGTGCCGCAATCGACGCAAAGGATCAGGTCGTGGTTGCTGCCGAGTTCGGCCATGGCGGGGACGTTGGGGCCGTAGCCTTCGTCGATGCGGTCGGGGATATAGAGCGTGGCTTGAGTGTTCATGGCGCGCAGCCAGATGATCAGCAAAGCGGCAGAGGAGCCGCCATCTACGTCATAATCGGCAAATATTGCAATGCGTTGGCGGGTTTTGACGGCAAGGAGGAAACGCGCGGCGGCGCGTGCCATGTCACGCAGTTTCAGCGGATCGGGCAGCAGATCGCGCAGTTGCGGCGCAAGGAAGGCGGGGGCGTCTTGCGGGGTGACACCGCGGGCTACGAGCGTGGCGCAGAGGGCGAGGGGGAGGCGGGTGATCTGCGCCATCGCCTCGGCCAGACGCTCGGCCTCATCGCCGGGGCCGATCCAGCGGCGCTGGGTGAGCGAGTGTTCGACGGAGAGGAAGGCGCGCGCTGTCATGGGTTGGGTGTGCCTGACAGCGCGGCCCGGAGCAAGGCGGAATTTGAGAAATTCCGGCACGATTTCCGTATCGGAAATCGGTTGCGCCCTTATTTCATTGGGCTTTTATAGAGCATCCGGCGCACCGACCCGGTTTTGGAGCGCATCAGAATGGTCTCGGTGGTGACCCATCCGGGTTCAATCTTAATGCCTTGCAGGATCGAGCCTTGGGTGACGCCGGTGGCTGCGAAGATCACATCAGCGGTGACCATTTCGTCGCGGGTGTAGATGCGGTTCAGATCGGTGATGCCCGCCTTGTAGGCGCGGGCTTTTTCTTCGTCATTGCGGAACAGCAGCTTGCCATAAATCTGACCGCCCATGCATTTCAGCGCCGATGCCGCGAGCACGCCTTCGGGTGCGCCGCCCGAGCCCATGTACATATCAATGCCGGTGATTTCGCTTTCGGCGCAATGGATGACGCCTGCCACGTCGCCATCGGTGATCAGGCGGATCGCGGCGCCGGTGGAGCGGACTTCGGCGATCAAAGCCTCGTGCCGGGGGCGCTCCAGGATACAGACGGTGATCTCGTCAGCGGCCACCCCTTTGGCGCGGGCGAGGGCGCGGACGCGGGCGGCGGGGGGCATGTCGAGGGTGACGGTGTCAGGCGCGTAGCCGGGGCCGATGGCAAGTTTTTCCATGTAGACATCGGGGGCGTGCAGCAGGGTGCCGCGCGGGGCCATGGCGATCACGGTGAGGGCGTTCGGCATGTCTTTGGCGGTCAGCGTGGTGCCTTCCAGCGGATCGAGCGCGATATCCACTGCCGGACCGTTTCCAGTGCCGACTTCTTCACCGATATACAGCATCGGGGCTTCGTCGCGTTCGCCTTCGCCGATCACCACCACGCCCGCAATATCCAGCATATTCAACTGGTCGCGCATGGCGTTGACCGCCGCCTGATCTGCGGCTTTCTCATCGCCGCGCCCGATCAGTTTGGCCGAGGCGAGGGCTGCGGCCTCGGACACGCGGGCGAGGCCGAGGGAAAGCAGGCGGTCTTGGAATTCGGTGACGTCGGCCATGGGGAATCCTTGCGGTAAAATGGGGTTTTGTTTCGTCTAGCCGGGGCGGGGCGAGGCGGCAAGGATGGTGGCGCTAACAGTTTGAGGACGCTGAGGTAATCCGCCGAGTTGCAATGTTTTAGGGCGTATTGCCGCTGTGCTTAGGCTGCGCTGACGGACGCAGGGCGAGGCTTGCGTTCATCAAGGCATTGCGAATCGCGGTTAAACTTCCTCGATCCGCAACGCGACGGGTGCTCCGACCATCACGCCGGTGTTTGCAAATCGCCCGGTGGCGTGGTCGATATCGGCGCGGGTGGCTTTGTGGGTGACGATCAGCACGGTGGCTTTGTCGCCCTCGTGGTCATATTGGCGCATCTGGTCAATCGAGACGCCTGCCTCGCCCAGACAGGTGGCGATTTTCGCCAATGCGCCGGGTTTATCCAGCAGGGTCATGCGCAGGTAATAGCTGGCGGGGGTCGCGGATTGGGCGGCTTGCGGGGCGGCGAGGGTGCTGGCGGGTTGGCCGAAGGTGGGCAGACGCAATCCGCGCGCGATGTCGAGCACGTCGGACATCACGGCGCTTGCGGTGGGGCCCATGCCTGCGCCGGGGCCGCGCAGCACGATCTGGCCGACGGAATCGCCTTCCAGCACCACCATATTGGTGCCGCCTTGCAACTGGCCAAGCGGGCTGTCGGCGGGGACGAGGCAAGGGGTCATGCGTTGCTCTAGCCCGCGCCCGGTCATTTGCGCGACACCCAGCAGTTTAATGCGGTAGCCCATGTCGGCGGCAAGTTTGATGTCGTCGATCGAGATCGCACCGATGCCTTCGAGTTCCACCGCGTCAAAGCTGACTTGGGTGCCGAAGGCGATGGCGGCGAGCAGGGCCAGTTTATGGCCCGCGTCGATGCCGCCGACGTCGAGGTTTGGGTCGGCCTCAAGGTAGCCGAGTTGTTGGGCGGCGTCGAAGACTTCGGCGTAGGTGAGGCCTTCGTTCTGCATCCGGGTCAGGATGTAGTTGCACGAGCCGTTCATCACGCCCATCACGCGTTTGATTTGGTTGGCGGCGAGGCCCTCGGTCAGCGCCTTGATCACCGGGATGCCACCTGCGACAGCGGCTTCAAAGCGGATGACGCGGCCTGCGGACTCTGCCGCGAGGGCGAGGGCTTGGCCGTGATGGGCGAGCAGGGCTTTGTTGGCGGTCACCACATCTTTTCCGCTCGCGATGGCGGCTTCAGTGGCCAGTTTGGCGGGGCCTTCGTGGCCGCCCATCACCTCGACAAACACATCGACATCGTCGCGTTGAGCGAGAGCTATGGGGTCGGTTTCCCAAGCGCAGGCGGACAGATCCGCGTCGCGGTTCTTGGATTTATCGCGGGCGGAGACGGCGGTGATCTGTATGGCGCGTCCGGTGCGTTTGGCGATCAGATCGGCGTGCTGTTGCACGATCTTCACCACACCAATGCCCACGGTGCCAAGACCAGCGAGACCAATGCGCAGCGGTTTGGCAGACATGAGGGGACTCCGTTTCAGATTGCTTGCGCCGGGTGTTAGCCGATGGCGGGCCGGGGCGCAACGCGGGCGTTATTGGCTCGCGGCTTCGGCGCGCAAAGCGGCGGCGCGGGCGTTCAGGGTGGCAACCGGGCCTGCCAGCGGATCGGCGGGCGTGGTCTGATTGATGCCAGAGATCAGTTGGTCAGTGGGCAGCAAGCCGGGCGTGGGCAGATTGGTTCGCGCACCTGAATCCACTTCGGGGAATTGGGCACAGGCGGAAACACTGAGAAGCAGGAGAAGGGCGCGCATCATGTTTGACAGCATAACGTGCGCGGCGCGCAGGTTCAATGCGCGGGTTTTGCGCGCGGGTTTTGTGGCGATGGCGGTATTGACCTGATCCGATGCCATGCTTTTGACCACAGAAACGTCTTCCCAGCGGGGAATGACTTGTGGTTTGGGTGCATTTTGGTGCGGTATTCCACAACATGTTGTGGTGTGACGGCCTATGTGGCGCAGTGGCAAGATGCGGCCTGGGTGTTGGCAGGTGTGCAAAAAGCTGCAAGCCGCCCCGGACTTGATCCGGGGCCTTTTGCTGGCTATGCGGAAAAGAGGCCCCGGATCACGTCCGGGGCGACATAGGTTGTGGTGCCGCGCGTCGCTAATGCGCGGGTTTGATAAAGGTGCCGTTGCGCAACTCGGTCATGGCTTGTTGCAGCTCGGCTTGGGTGTTCATTACGATGGGGCCGTGCCATGCCACGGGTTCCTGGATCGGCGCACCTGACACCAGCAGAAAGCGGATGCCGTTGGGGCCGGCTTGCACGGTGATTTCATCACCCTTCCCGAACTCGATCAGGGTGCGGTTGCCGGAGAGGTCGCGGATATTAAGCTCCTCGCCTTTGTATTCCTTTTCCAGCAGTACACCGCGCGGGTTAGAGCTGTCGGCGAATTTTCCAGCACCTTCAAAGATATAGGCGAAGGCGTGGCGGCGGGTGTCGATTTTGAAAGTCTTTTTCTTTTCTGGTGGAACGTAAACGTCAAGGTATTGCGGATCGGCGGCGATGCCATCGACCGGGCCGGTTTTGCCCCAGAACGACCCCACGATCACCTTCACGATAGAGCCGTCATCATCCATGATTTCCGGGATTTCGTTGGATTTTACATCCTGGTAGCGCGGTGGGGTCATCTTGAGGGCTTTGGGCAGGTTGGCCCAAAGTTGGAAACCGTGCATCTGGCCCGATGCGTTGCCTTTCGGCATTTCCTGATGCAGGATGCCGGAACCAGCGGTCATCCATTGCACATCGCCGCCTTTCAGCGTGCCGCGATTGCCGAGGCTGTCGCCATGATCCACTGCGCCCGCGAGGACATAGGTGATGGTTTCAATGCCGCGATGCGGGTGCCACGGAAAACCCGCCATGTAGTCACGCGGGGTCTCACCACGGAAATCATCGAACAGCAGGAAGGGGTCGAATTGGGTTGGATCGCCAAAGCCGAAAGCGCGGTGCAGATGCACGCCTGCACCTTCAATATGCGGCTGGGCGGTGGATTGGCTGAGAACGGGGCGGAGGGACATGCAAGGCTCCTTTGATTGCGTTGTCCCTAAGGTAGGTCTGGTGCGTATTTGCAGCAAGGCGTGAATGTATAGGTCTTATGTGCAGATTTGCGCGGGACGCTGATTTGATCGGGCTTGGGTGATCGGGATCGGCGATCAGGAGCAGGTTACACCCGTCATGCACAGCTTGGGGATGAAGCGCGGACGTGTCACCACGAATTGCTTCAGCACTTCATCATTCATGCCAACGTCGAAAGCGGGATGATAGCTGACTTCGGTTTCCACGATGGTCACGCGGTCGCCATCGGCCATCTTGGGGATGCGGTAGGCGTAGTTGGCGATTGTCGCGGTGGTCAGTTGCAGCATCGCGCCATCGGGCGAGCGCGACCAGTCGACCTCAAATCGTGCGTTGGCTTGCGACCATGTCACCTCGGTAACGCGGATTTTCACGGTTTGATCGCTGTCGATCAGGAAGCGCATCAGATCGCGCATCCCCGTGACGTAGTTGGCGGGCAGGGTGACCATCTCACGCGAGATCATGTCCGAGATGGTATAGGCGGCCTTTTGCGCGGTGTTCACCGAGCGGAAGGCGTCCCAATAGACGAACAGCGCGAGGTAGGACCAAAGCATGAAGGGCAGCACGATGATGGCCTCGGCCATCAGCACGCCGCTTTCATCGCGGCCAAAACGGCGGAACATGTTGCGAAGCGATTTCATGGTGTTCCCCTTAACTCGGTTCTACCGCAAAGGCCGAAGTCGAAATCACGCCATAGCCGCCGTGACCGTCTTTCGGCAGGCCAAGGCCGATACCGGTGGTGGGAAACAGCGCGTCCTGCACAACGCAGACCCGGATCAACATGAGGTCATTCTGCTGGCCGATTTGCAGCGCAGTGACGGGCTGGATTTCTTCGGAGCGGTCGATGCAGGCGACACCCGTGGTGGGCAGTGCCCAGTTTGCGGTGCTGATCCGGGTCATCTCGATGGTGATGTTGGCCTGACAATCCTTGAAGATCACCGTGCGCGTGCAAATCTCTTTTTTCAGCAGTGCCGCATCTGGCAGGGTGTAATGACCCAAGCGCAGTTCTCGCATCGTCATATCGACGGATTGTTCCAGCATGATCGAGCGGATCATCAGCAGACCGCTTTCAAACGAGGCCATGAAGATGGTGAGCAGCAGTGGCACCGCGAGGACAAATTCCATCGCGGCGGTGCCGTCCTCGCGCCGGAACGCGCAGGTCAGGCGTTTGAACCAGCGGATCATTGCGTCAACCTCAACTGGCTGATGTTGCTGGCAATGGCGCGGAAGGCGGTGCGGATTTGCAGACCCGAGGCGTTGAAGTAATGTGCGGCCGAGGTCGAGCAGTTGCGGATCTGGGTCTGGCCCAATGTCGGGGCCTCAAACGCGATGCCATAGACGATCACGCCCTGACCTTTGGCCAACCCGCAGATTTGTTGCAACTGGCTGTCCATCGTGGTGGTCGCGGTCTGGGTGCGGAAGGCGAGCATCCGGTTGGCATATTCGGTGTTGCGCGCCGCTGTGGTGCTGCCCAGGGCGCGGGCGTAGAACTGCCAAGCGACATAGCTGAGCCGCATCGAACTCCAAACCTGCGGCCAGGTCTGCTGGGTGGCGGTGCCACTGTTGGTCGCGTTGGTCCACGGCACGGCTTGGAATTTGCTGAGGTGCGGGACCCAGTATTTGTTGCTGGGCAAGCTGGCATGATAGATTGAGTAGTTGCTGTCGCTGTTGCTTTTGTAGATATCGGACGAGCCGGATTTATAGGCCGAATTGACCCGTTCTTCGGCAAAATGTTCGCCATCGGTCATCAGCACGATCACCTTCATCGCCTCGGGATCGGTAAAGCTGAACGGACGCCCGCTGAGAGTGCCGGCCATTTTACCGGTGGCAATCAACTGGGTGTACATTGTGGCCGCCGACGGGTCCATCAGCGCCAGACCCCATTTCAGCCCGGCGTTGATCGAGGTCGCCCCCACCGCAGCCAAGCCGTTGATCTGGCTTTGCAGGGTCGCGATTGTCTCGGAGGGCAGACGGATGATGTTGGCAGCGATCGGCGGGCACCAGACGTTGCCGTTGTTGCTGGTGGCATTGTAGCCAATGGCGTAGTTGGTATCGGTGTAAGCCACCCATGCGTTGGTCTGGTTGGTGCCGGAATAGGTGTCGGCGTGGGCGGTCATCGACATCGCGGTGTTGGTCGGCAGGGCTGTGGCGTTGTAGACCGAAGCGGGCATATCGACGCATTGCACGTTGGCCGCGCCGGGATCATCGGTGAGGCCAGTGTACTTGGCACGCAGATCGGGGCCGATGTTGACCTGACCGTTGAATGGCACGATGCCGATCGAGATTTTATGCTCGGCATCGCTGGACAGCACGGTATCGACGAATTCAGTGGCAGCGATCTTAAGGTTGACCAAGCGACTGTTGCTGAGCATCGAGCCCGACACGTCAAGCACCAGCATGATCTCGACATTGGTGACGCGTTGTTCAGCCATCGAGTGGCCCAGGGCGTCCATCTTGGTTTGGCCAATCAGATGCAGGAAATAGGGGTCGGTGGCTGCGGCGGCATCGGCGGTGACATTTCGGAAGTTCATGCCTTCAGAAACGGTGACGCTTTTAAGATATTTGTCCATCCCGGCCTTGGTGAAGTAGTCTGCCACCACGCTTTTGGGATTAAGCGTTTGGGTCAGCGCAGCCGAGGCCAGCGTGGCGCGGTCGAGGGTGTTTTGCAACGTGGTGCGGGTTTGTTCATAGCGCATCAGGTCAACCGCGAGGCCCCCCATCATCACCATCAGCAGAAACAGGGTAAGCGCCAGAATGGTCAGCGAGCCGTCTTGCGCCGCCCAAAAGCGTTTCAACACCGCGCAGCGCGGTTTGATCTGGCCACAACCCTGATTTCCAACGTTCGCGATGAACATCGACATACCCCAAATTCGGCTCGTGGCTTGCGGTGCGGGGCACCGGGCGACGAGGCATAGACACACAGCTTGAAACGGCATAAAGCGCGTGGGCTTGGGCAAAACTATGGCTTTGGTGTTTCAGATTGTGGGCAGCTTGTGGCGAAATCCATGATTCTGGCGACAAACTGCGCTGATGGGCGGCTTTGTTGCCCGGCATGGTGCAATCACAGGAAGATTGAGCACAATCATAGATAGAATGTGCCAAATTGGCTTTTACGCTGTGCGCCGGGGCATCGTAAAGCGGCGGGCGGTGCGAATCAGACATCATATGTAGTTGAGGCATTGATTTGACCGATGCAGGAAAGCTGCCCCCCGATGCTATGATCGGGGGGAGTGTGCTATTGCGTCAGTTTCAACTGGGTCAGGTTCGACGCGATGGTGCGGAACGCCGCCTGAATCTCTGCCCCGTTCTGCGCGTCGAAGTAATGCGCAGCCGAGGTGGCGCACTGCAAGATCTGGGCTTGGCCGTTGCTGGGGGCCTCAAAGGCGATGCCATAGACCAGCACGTTGTTCTGTTTGGCCTGCCCGCAGCTTTGCTGCAACGAGGCATCCATGCCGCTGACCGAGGCATAGGTCTGCACCATGTCGTTCATCTGAGTGGTGTAGATCGTGCTGCGCGCGGAATTGCTGCTCCCCAAGGCGCGGGCGTAGAATTGCCAGGCGACATAGCTGACCTTCAGATTGCTCCAGACGGTTTCCCAGTTCTGCTGTACGCCGCCGTTGTAGGGGGTGGCCAACCATGTGCCCAGATGCGGCACCCAGTATTTGTTGCCGGCATGTGCGGCCTGATACACCGAATACTGACCATCAGCGGCACTTTTGTAGATCGGCGATGGGCCGGTCTTGTAGGTATTGGTGACGCGGTTGTGGGCGACATGCTCGCCATCGGTCATCAGCACGACGACCTTCATCGACTCGGTGTCGGTGTAATCGAACGGGCGGCCGGACAGGTTCGCGCCCATCTGGCCCGCGCCGATCAGCTCATCATACATGCCGCGCGCGGTGGGATCGAGCAGCGCCACGCCCCATTTCATCCCCAAAGTGATCGAAGTGTTGCCGCCTGCGACAAGGCCATTGATCTGGGATTTCAAGGTGGAGGCGTTCTGGCTGGGCAGACGGACGATGTTCGCAGTGGTCTTGTTGCAAAAGGTGGCGGCATAGTTTGGCAGTGCAGAGCTGGAGGTTGGCGAGACAGCGGCATTGGTCTGGCTGGTGCCATAGTAGTGATCGGAATAGGCCATCATCGGCAAATCGACATTGCGCGGGATGCCGGGAGCGCTGAACACGGATGATGGCAGCTCAAGGCAGTTCACATCAGCCACACCATGCAGGTTGACCGCCTGATATTTCGCCCGCAGCACCGAACCGAGGTTCACCTGTGCATTGTAGGGCACGATGGAGATCGAAATGCGGTGATTGGGGTCGTTGGCCAGCATGTTGTCGACAAACTCGGCAGCGGCGATCTTGAGGTTGGCGATCTTCGCCCCGCTCATCGAACCCGAGACGTCCAGCACCAGCGCGATTTCGACATTGGTGATGGCTTGCTCGGCCCCGGATGTGCCAAGCGCGTCAAATTTGTTGATGCCGATCAGGTGCATGAAGAACGGTTTGGTATCGACGCGGCCCTTCGAGACGACGCTGCGCGAATTCAACGACTGCACGACCTGCACAGCTTGCAGGTCAGCCCCAAAACCGGCCTTGTCAACGCAATCTGTGACCACCGATTTCGGATCAAGCCGCTGATCAAGGCTGGCCGCCATCAGGGTGCAGCGGTCCAGCGTGTTTTGCAGGGCGGTCCGCGTCTGCTCGTAGCGCATCATGTCGACCGCAAAGCCTCCGATCATCGCCATCAGCAAGAACAACACCAGCGCGAAAATGATCAGCGAGCCGTCTTCGTCGCGCTGAAACCGCTGGCTGCGATTAACCAGATTGCGCATCAAAGCGCGGGGGGAGGGGGCCATAACCACGGTCTGTTCCTTTACAAGCCACATCGGATGCTGCCCCCGCAAGCACATCCTTTCGCCACTTTGCTGCCCAGAAGTTGTGGCGAAATTGTGGCAACATGGGCAAGCAGGGGGCATTGTACGGGGGCTGGAAACACTGGCCATGCAGGGGTTTTACTGTGGCGAAACCGGCGACGATCTACTTTCGCATAGGTTGTATGGATCGTCACACTATCGCCCAAATTGTACAATTCCGAATCACTTTTGGTCAAAAGCGGCTCAAATCTGCTTACAATGTTTGCTGGTTTATTAAGCAAACGGCAGTAGGTGTTGGGGGAGCGTAACATGCGCTCTGCCGGGTTGAGAGACGGCATTTTGGGAGGAATGAGCATGAGCGTTGCAGGCGAGCCGAGTTTTCGCGAATCCGTAGATATGATGTTTCGGCGGGCGACCGCGCTGATGGACCTTGGCCCCGGTCTTCAGGAAAAAATCCGGGTGTGTAACTCGACCTACACCGTGCGGTTTGGCGTGCGGTTGCGCGGCAAGATTGAGACATTCGTCGGCTATCGCTCGGTCCATTCCGAGCACATGGAACCGGTGAAGGGTGGCATCCGCTATTCGCTGGGGGTCAATCAGGACGAGGTTGAGGCATTGGCGGCGCTGATGACCTATAAATGCGCGCTGGTGGAGACGCCGTTTGGCGGTTCCAAGGGTGGGCTTTGTATCGACCCGCGCGCGTGGGATGAGCATGAACTTGAACAGATCACCCGGCGGTTTGCCTATGAGTTGATCAAGCGCGATCTGATCAACCCGGCGCAGAACGTGCCCGCGCCAGATATGGGCACGGGAGAGCGCGAGATGGCGTGGATCGCCGACCAATATGCGCGGATGAACACCACCGACATCAATGCCAAGGCCTGTGTTACCGGTAAACCGCCGCATGCGGGCGGGATTCAGGGGCGTGTCGAGGCGACCGGGCGCGGCGTGCAATATGCGCTACGCGAGTTCTTCCGTAACCCGGAAGATGCGGCGATGGCGGGGCTGTCGGGCGATCTGGATGGCAAGCGTATCGTGGTGCAGGGCCTAGGTAATGTCGGCTATCACGCGGCGAAGTTCTTGTCGGAAGAAGACGGTGCCAAGGTGATCGCGATCATCGAGCGTGATGGCGCTTTGGTGAATGAAGACGGCATCGACGTCGAAGACGTGCGGCAATGGATGAACCGCAATGATGGCTTGCTTGCAGCCTATCCTAAGGCGCAGCATGTCGTTGACGGTGCTAAGGTCTTGGAAATGGCCTGCGATATCCTGATCCCGGCGGCGCTGGAGGGGGTGATCAACCTGTCCAACGCGGCGCGGATTGAAGCGCCGTTGATCGTCGAGGCTGCCAACGGCCCGATCACTTACGGCGCGGATGAGGTGTTGCGTGCCAAGGGTTGCGTGATCATTCCCGATATGTATGCCAATGCGGGCGGCGTCACGGTGTCTTACTTTGAATGGGTGAAGAACCTGTCCCACATCCGCTTTGGCCGGATGCAGCGGCGGGCCGAGGAGGGCCGTTCGCGGATTCTGGTCGAAGAATTGGAGCGGCTGTCGAACGATCAGCATCTCGGCTGGCAGTTGACGCCGGATTTCAAGAAGAAGTTTCTGCAAGGCTCGGATGAATTGGCACTGGTACGCTCCGGCCTCGATGACACCATGCGCACCGCTTATCAGGCGATGCGCGAGGTTTGGCATGGGCGGCCCGAAGTCGGCGATCTGCGGGTGGCGGCCTATATCGTCTCGATCGGACGGATTGCGGCAACCTATAAGTCTAAGGGGCTGTAGGCGGCGCTCATCCGCCCTGATAGGCGTCTTCGCTTTCACATTGGTATAAATACTCCCGCCGGAGGCTACCTTGGCGGCCACTTGAGCCTCCGGCGGGAGTATTTTGCAAAGAGCAATGCCGGGCTGGGTGACCAAAACGCAGCGAGGAGGGCCGCAAGGACCGATGAGCGCTTGATTGGCTTGCGACACCATTTGTCGCGGATGGCACAGTTATTCGGGTTTGGCTGTTGAATAACCCACGCAAAGCGGGTTGACTTGCCCGCGAGGCCAAGCAAGGAGCCACCCCATGCGCTATTCCGGGTTGAAGGTGATCACCGAAGGGTTGTTCGGCAACAAGGGCTGGGGGCCTGCCTGGCGCAATCCGGCACCGAAAGCCGAATATGATGCGATCATCATCGGTGGTGGCGGGCATGGGCTGGCGACCGCGTATTATCTGGCGAAGAACCACGGGCTGACCAATATCGCGGTGCTGGAGAAGGGGTATCTCGGTGGTGGCAACATTGGGCGCAATACCACGATTGTGCGGGCGAATTACTACATGCCGGGGAATTCCGAGTTCTACTCGCATTCGCTGAAGCTTTGGGAAGGGCTTGAGGCCGAGCTGAACTATAACGTCATGCACTCGCAGCGCGGCCAGTTGATTTTGGCGCATTCGGATGGGCAGCGCGATACCCTCGCGCGGCGTGGCAATGCGATGATCAATCAGGGCGATGATGCCGAGTTGTGGGGCTTGGATCAGGTCAAGGATTTCGCGCCCTATTTGGATTTCGTGCAGACCCGGTTCCCGATCTATGGCGGTTTGATGCACAAGCGGGGTGGCACCGCGCGGCATGATGCGGTGGCTTGGGGCTATGCGCGCGGGGCGGATTCTCGGGGCGTTGATCTGATCCAGAACTGCGAAGTCACTGGGATTGATATTGTGGATGGCGTTGTGCAGGGCGTGCAGACCACGCGCGGGGCGATCCGGGCCAAGAAAGTTGGCATGGTGGTGGCGGGGCGCTCCAGTCAGGTCGCGGCGATGGCGGGGATGCGGTTGCCGATTGAAAGCCATGTGTTGCAAGCGTTTGTGACCGAAGGGCTCAAACCGATCATTGATTCTGTGATCTCATTCGGGATGGGGCATTTCTATATCAGCCAGTCCGACAAGGGCGGATTGGTGTTCGGCGGCGATCTCGATTTCTATTCTTCTTACGCAGCTAGGGGCAATCTGCCGATGGTCGAGCATGTGATGGAAGCCGCGATGACTTTGATGCCGATGATCGGGCGCGCGAAGGTGCTGCGGTCTTGGGGCGGGATTATGGATATGACGCCGGATGGATCGCCCATCATCGACAAGACCCATATCGAGGGGCTGTTTGTCGATGCGGGCTGGAACTACGGCGGTTTCAAAGCGGCTCCGGCGTCGGGCTGGTGCATGGCGCATCTGATGGCTACGGGGCAGAGTCATGAGGTGGCGAAGCGTTTCCGGCTGGACCGTTTCCGCACCGGTCATGTGATGGACGAAGAAGCCACCGGCAGCCAACATAACTTGCATTGAGGGAGTAGAGAGATGCGTATACCTTGCCCCCTTTGTGGCACTCGGGATCGGCGTGAGTTTTATTACTATGGCTCGGAAGATTATCTGAAGCGGCCCACCGATCAGGGGACGGTGGAGGATTTGGATAACCATCTGTTCCTGCGCGACAATCCGGCGGGGGTGACGCGGGATCTGTGGTATCACGAGGCGGGGTGTGGGGCTTGGATGGTGGTCGTGCGCAACACGATCAGCCATGAGGTTCTGGGATCAGAACTGGTTGCCAAGCAGAAGGAGGCCTGAACATGCGGATTGCAGGTAAGGGGCTGATTGACCGCTCAAAGCCGGTTTCGTTCCGGTTTGATGGCAAGACCTATCAGGGGTTCAAGGGCGATACGGTGGCTTCGGCTTTGCTCGCCAATGGGGTGAAGCTGGTCGGGCGGTCGTTCAAATATCACCGCCCGCGTGGGGTTTTGACGGCGGGGTCGGAAGAACCCAATGCGATGATCGAGGTGATCGGGGCGTCGAACCAGACCCCCAATGTGCGCGCGACCATGCAAGAGATTTTTGAGGGGTTGAACGCCCGCAGCCAGAACCGTTGGCCCAGCTTGCGGTTCGATGTGATGGCGGTGAACGATATGGTGTCGCCGTTCCTGTCGGCGGGGTTTTACTACAAGACCTTCATGTGGCCGCGCGCCTTTTGGGAGGCGATTTACGAGCCGATTATCCGGCGGGCGGCGGGGCTTGGCTCTCTGTCGGGCAAGCATGACGAGGGGCATTACGAGAAGGCGTTTGCGTTCTGCGATGTGCTGGTGATTGGTGCTGGGCCTAGCGGTTTGATGGCAGCGTTGGAGGCGGCACGGGCAGGCGCGGATGTGATTTTGTGTGAGGAGGATCGGCTTTTGGGCGGTCGTTTGCTCGCCGATGATGCGCATCTGGACGGCAAGCCTGCGGGGGAATGGGTGGCTAAGGTCGAGGCCGAATTGCGCGCCTTGCCGAATGTGCGGATCATGCCGCGCACCACGGTGACGGGGGCCTATGACGGCGGGCAGTATTCGGCGGTTGAGCGGGTGGGGCTGCATAAGAGGCCGCGACCGGATTTGCCGCGTGAGTGTTTCTGGCGGATCACGGCGGCGCGGACGGTTCTCGCGGCTGGCGCTCTGGAGCGGTCCATCGCGTTTCCGATGAATGATCGGCCGGGGATCATGCTGGCTTCTGCGGTGCAGGCTTATCTGAATAAATTCGGCGTGGTGCCGGGCAAGCGCGTGACTTTGTTCGCCAACAATGACGGCGCGCGGGCGGTGGCGCGGCAGTTGATGGCGGCGGGTGTGACGGTTGCGGCGATCTTGGACAGCCGGACGGATGCGAGTGCTGTGGAGGATTGCCCGGTGTATCTGGGCGCGCAAGTTACTGATACCAAAGGGCGGATGGCTCTGCGCGCGATTTCGGGCACTCATGTTGGCGGCGAGTTTGCATTGGAAACCGATCTGCTGGCGGTGTCTGGCGGCTGGAATCCGACGTTGCATATCACCTGCCATTTGAACGGACGGCCCCGGTGGGAGGCGTCTTTGGCGGCCTTTGTGCCGTTGGCGGATGCGGTGCCGAACCTGACGGCGGCTGGGGCTTGTAACGGCGTGTTCGATACTTTGGGTTGTCTGAGCGAGGGTCAGGCGGCGGCGCAGGTGGCCTTGCGCGGGCTGAATATGGCGGCGGCGGATGCGGCTTTGCCTACGGCTGAGGGGATGCCTTATGTGATCGCCCCCCTGTGGCAAGTGGCGGGCAAGGGGCGGGCTTGGCTCGATTTTGCCAATGATGTGACGACAAAGGATGTGAAGCTGGCGGCGCAGGAGGGCTATTCTTCTGTCGAGCATATGAAGCGCTACACGACGCAGGGCATGGCACCGGATCAAGGTAAAAACTCGAATGTCGGGGCGCTGGCGGTGCTGGCGGATACCACGGGGCGGGGGATACCCGAGACGGGGACGACCACCTTCCGCCCACCGTTCATCCCGACGTCTATTGCCGCGATGGGGGCAGGCGGGCGTGGCGCAGGCTTTGCGCCGCAACGGTTTTTGACCTCGGATCAGGCGAGCCGCGACCGGGGTGCGCCGATGATTGAGGCGGGGCTGTGGTATCGGCCCAGCTATTTCCCGAAGCCGGGCGAGGTGGGCTGGCGGCAGTCTTGTGACCGTGAGATTGGCTATGTGCGGGGCGCGGTTGGTGTTTGCGATGTCTCGACCTTGGGCAAGATTGATATTCAGGGCAGGGACGCCGGGCGCTTTCTCGATCTGGTTTATACCAGCATGTTCAGCACTTTGGCGGTGGGCCGGGTTCGATATGGCCTGATGCTGCGGGCGGATGGATATGTGCTGGACGATGGTACTACGGCGCGGCTGGGGGAGCATCACTACCTGATGACCACCACCACCGCCGCCGCTGGGTTGGTGATGCGGCATCTGGATTTCGTGCATCAAAGCGAATGTGCGGATTGGGATGTGCGGTTTATCTCGGTGACGGAATCATGGGCGCAGTTTGCGGTGGCGGGGCCGATGGCGCGGGTGTTGCTGAATGGCTATCTCGATCAGCCTTTGGGCGATTTCCCCTTCATGGCGACGGGGGCCGTTTCGGTGGGCGGCGTAGCTGCGCGGCTGTTCCGCATCAGCTTTTCGGGTGAGGAAGGCTATGAGATTGCGGTGCCGACCCGTTATGGCGAGGCTTTGTTCCGCGATCTGGTGGCACGGGCCGAAACCATGGGCGGCGGGCCGTATGGCATGGAAGCGCTGAACGTGTTGCGGATCGAGAAAGGCTTGATCACCCATGCCGAGATTGATGGCCGGGTGACGGCGTTCGATATTGGTGCGGCGAAGATGGTGTCGGCGAAGAAGGATTGCATCGGCAAGTTGGCTTCGATGCGGCCCGGTCTGGTTGGGCCGGAGCGGGCGCAGATGGTGGGGTTGAAGCCGTTGTCGGCAGAGAAGATCACCTCGGGCGCGCATCTGTTCGTGCCGGGGGCCGATCTGAGCCGGGTGAACAGCCAAGGCCATATCAGCTCTGTCGGCTATTCTCCGATGTTTGACCGCGATTTGGGACTGGGGTTCTTGGTGAACGGTCGGGCGCGGCATGGCGAGACGGTGCGGGTGATCGACCGTCTGCGCGGCATTGATGTGCTGGCCGAGGTTTGTGATCCGGTGTTCCACGACAAGGATGGGGAGAAATTGCGTGGCTGAGTTGATCGCAAAGACCGCTTTGGCGGGGAAGAAGCTGGTGGTGGCAGGGACGGTGCTGGCCGAGGTGGATCATGGCGTGGTCTGCTCCATCGCGCCCTATCCGGGGCAAAGCGAGGCGGTGGGGGATGCGTTGAAGCGCTTGGGCTTTGGGTTTCCTGCGGTGAATAGTTTTGCGGTGAATGGGTCGGCGATCATCGCATGGGCGGGGCGTGAACAGGCGTTTCTGATCGGGGCGGAGTGCCCGAATTTGAACGGTTTGGCGGCGGTGACGGATCAATCCGGCGGCTGGGTCAGCCTGTCGTTGCAGGGGCCGTTGGCAGTGCAGGCTTTGGCGCGCTATGTGCCGATGGATTTGCGGCTGAGCGCGTTTCCGGTGGGGGCTGCGGCGCGCACACCGCTTTATCACATGTCGATGGTTTTGCTGCGGCTGGCGGAAGATGGCTTCCGGCTGATGCTGTTCCGCTCGATGGCACGGACGGCTTGGCACGAGATTGAGGTGGCGCTGAAAACCTTGGCAGCGCGGGCGGCGTGATGCTTTCGGCGCTGGATTTGCTCGATCTGACGGCGTTTCGGCGGGAGTTGCACCGTTTTCCCGAGGTTTCCCGCGAGGAAGCCGCTACGGCGGCGCGGATCGTGCAGGCTTTAGCGGCGCTGCAACCCGATCAGGTGGTGACGGGTTTGGGCGGGCATGGCGTGGCTGCGGTGTTCAACAGTGCTGAGGCTGGCCCAACTGTGCTGTTCCGCGCAGAATTGGATGTGCTGCCGATCACGGAATTGTCGGATGCGGCGCATTGCTCGACCGTTCCCGGCAAGGGGCATCTGTGCGGCCATGACGGGCATATGACTTTGCTGATGGGATTGGGGCGGTTGATCGCGCGTCAAAGGCCCAAGCGGGGCAGGGTGGTGTTGATGTTTCAGCCTGCCGAGGAAGATGGCTCGGGAGCGGCTGCGGTGGTGGCTGATCCGCGTTTTGCAGCCTTGCGGCCAGATTGGGCGTTTTCGATCCACAATATGCCGGGGCTGCCGTTTGGGCATTCGGCATTGAAGGCGGGGGCGGTGAATTGCGCCTCGCAGGGGTTGAAGATCACCCTTACAGGTAAAACCGCCCATGCGTCTTTGCCGGAAACCGGGGTCTCGCCTGCGATGGCTTTGGCGCGTCTGATCCCTGCGATTTCGGCTTTGGGGCAGGTCGGACCGCTCGGGCTGAATTACCGACTGGTCACCATCACGCATGCGCGGCTGGGTGAGGCGGCGTTTGGGATTGCGCCCGGAGAGGCGGAATTGTGGGTGACGTTGCGCACGATGGCGGACGGTCAGATGGCGGCGCTGCGCGGGGCGGCGATGGATTTGGCGCGGGCGGAGGCTGCGGCGCAGGGGCTTCGTGTGCGGTTTAGCCATCACGATGATTTCGCGGCCTCGGTGAATGACCGCCAAGCTGTGGCGCATTTGGCGCGCGCGCTGGATGCATTGGGGATGCCCCATGATGAGGGCGATCTGCCGATGCGGGCTTCGGAAGATTTCGGGCGGTTTGGGCAGGGGGGCACGCGGTCGGCGATGGTGTTCTTGGGCGTGGGTCAGGATCATCCGGCGCTGCACAACCCGGATTATGATTTCCCCGATGCGCTTATTCCGCTTGGGGTGCAGATTTTCCATCGGGTGATGTGCGATCTGCTGGGGTGAACTGGCTAAAATCTGTCTAAAATTGTCAGCCTCTGTGCTCAAATATCCCCGCCGGAGGCTCTTGCGGCCAATGCCGGATGCCTCCGGCGGGAGTATTTTCGCCAATGTGAAATACAAGCGGCGCACTGGACAGAGGGGCCATCAGACCTGATATAACAGGGCATGAGTCTGCCACCCGGTTTCCTTGACGAACTGCGCACCCGCGTCTCGCTGTCCTCGATTGTGGGCAGGAAAGTGACGTGGGATCCGCGCAAATCCAATCAGGGCAAGGGCGATATGTGGGCGCCTTGCCCGTTTCATCAGGAAAAGTCCGCCAGCTTCCACGTCGATGATCGCAAGGGGTTTTACTATTGTTTTGGCTGTCATGCCAAAGGCGATGCGGTGACGTTTATCAAGGTAACCGACAACCTTGGCTTCATGGAGGCGGTGGAGGTTCTGGCGCGCGAGGCCGGAATGCCGATGCCCGCGCGCGACCCTAGGGCTGCGCAGGTGGCGGACAGGCGGACGCAACTGGTTGAGGTGATGGAGGAGGCGGTGAAGTGGTTCCGGCTGCAACTGCGCACTTCGGCGGCCTCGGACGCACGGGCGTATCTGGCCAAGCGCGGGTTGTCGGTGGAGGCGCAGGATCGCTGGGAGATTGGGTTCGCGCCGGATGCGCGGCAGGGGCTGTATCTCGCGTTGCGGCAAAAGGGTGTGGCGGATGATTTGATTGTGGCGTCAGGGGTTTGCGCCAAGCCTGATGCCGATACATCTGCGCGCGACGCGCGCGGGGGCGGCGCACCCTATGATCGGTTTCGGGGGCGGATCATTTTTCCGATCCGGGACGGGCGGGGCAGGGCGATTTCGCTGGGCGGGCGGGCGATGGACCCTAACGCGCGGGCGAAATATCTGAACGGGCCAGAGACGGAGCTGTTCGATAAGGGGCGCAATCTGTTCAACCATGCGCCTGCGCGGGAGGCTTCCGGCAAGGGCGCGGCGCTGATCGTGGCCGAAGGCTATATGGATGTGATTGCTTTGTCCGAGGCCGGGTTCAAGGCCTCTGTCGCCCCCTTGGGCACCGCCGTGACGGAAGATCAGTTGCGGCTGATGTGGCGGATTTCGGATGAGCCGATCATTGCTTTGGATGGCGATACGGCGGGGATCAGGGCTGCGTTGCGTGTGATTGATCTGGCTTTGCCGCTGTTGGAGGCGGGTAAGGGCTTGCGCTTTGCCGTGATGCCGGGCGGGATGGACCCGGATGATTTGATCAAGGCCCAAGGGGCGCAGGCTATGAAGGCGGTGCTGGATCAGGCCGTGCCGATGGTCAAACTGCTGTGGCAGCGCGAGATTGAGGGCAAGCAGTTTGATAGCCCGGAACGTAAGGCGGCGTTGGACAAATCCTTGCGCGCGCATCTGAAGCGCATCGCGGACCCGTCGATCCGCAACCATTATGGCGAAGATATCAAGCAGTTGCGTTGGGAGTTGTTTGGCCAGCGCCCGCGCGCTGCTAAGCCGTTTGTGCCGCGCGCGCCGGGGCAGAACGGGCGCTTTGGGCCGACGGTTGAGATGCCTCCGGTGGCCTCGACCAAGGATTCGATGCTAGCTGCCGCACCCGAACGCGCCGAGGAAGTGTTGCGTGAGGCGGTGATCCTCGCCGCGCTGATCTTCCACCCCCGGCTGATCCGCCGCTTTGAATCCGCGCTGGAACGCATGGAGTTGATCGGTGAGGGCCACCATGCCCTGCGCGGCCAGCTGCTGATCGGGCATGACGCCGAGCCTGCCCAGCTTTATGACCAAATTCAGCAAGCTGCGCCCGCTGCCCTTGATGCGCTGCTGGCCCGCCCCCATGTTCAGATCGCGCCGCCAGTGAGAAATCGCACCGACAGCGACCTTGCCGAATTCTGCATTGCCGAGGCTTTGACCCATCTGGAAGCCAGCCGGGGCGCGCGACGCGAGATTGCCGAGGCGATGGAAGATATCGAAGGTCTGGCCGATGAGGGTCTGACCTGGCGGATATCACAAGCCAATGTGGCGCGGTTTAGTGCCTCGGCTGGCCCGAAAGGCAAGACAGCCGAGGCGGTGATGGCCAGCAATGGCGTGCAGATGGATAAGGACGAATTGGAGGGGGCCCGCAGCTTGTGGGACAGCATCCAGTTCTCTAAGGACGGCCCGAAGCGTTAGATCACGGGGATTTCACTGATTCGGCTTTCCCCCGCCGTGATTCGCGCTATTGATTCGAATTGATTGACTCTGATTCGCTACCACGACCCCGACCTTCCGTTTTGACCCAGGAGCGCTCATGGCCTCGAAAGACACCGACGACGGCAAACCCGAAGCCGATGAGGCGGACGTTTCCCTTGATATGAGCCAAGCGGCCGTCAAGAAAATGATCGCTGACGCACGCGAGCGGGGCTACATCACCTACGAACAGCTCAACAATGTGATGCCGCCTGAACAGGTGTCGTCCGAGCAGATCGAAGATGTGATGTCGATGCTGTCCGAGATGGGCATCAACGTCATTGAAGACGAGGATGTCGAGGAGGGCGAGCCTGTGGTGGGCGGCGATCTGGTGGAAACCGGGTCGGGCGCGCGCGATGTGGCGGTTGTTACGACGACGACTGAGGCGCTGGATCGCACAGACGATCCGGTGCGGATGTATCTGCGCGAAATGGGCTCGGTTGAGTTGCTGTCGCGCGAAGGCGAGATCGCGATTGCCAAGCGCATCGAGGCGGGGCGCAACACCATGATCGCCGGGCTTTGTGAAAGCCCGCTGACGTTCCAAGCTATCATCATCTGGCGCGACGAACTGCTGTCAGAAGACATTCTGCTGCGCGATGTGATTGATCTGGAGGCCACCTTTGGGCGGTCTTTGGATGGCGAGGAAGGTCTGGTTGGCGCCGATCTGGAAGGCGTCGATGTCGAAGCGGCACCCCGTCGGGCAGGTGGCGACGAGCCGGAGTTGGATGCGGACGGCAACCCGCTGATGCGTTCGGATGATGACGACGACGAGGATGATGGCACCTCGATGTCGCTGGCCGCAATGGAAGCGGCGTTGAAGCCGAAGGTGCTGGAAACGCTCGATCTGATCGCGCGGGATTACACCAAGCTGGCGGAAATGCAGGATCTGCGGATGTCGGCGACTTTGTCAGAAAAGTCGCGGTTCTCGGCCACCGAGGAAACCGCCTATCAGAAATTGCGTAGCGAAATCGTGGTGTTGGTGAATGAGTTGCATTTGCACAACAACCGGATCGAAGCGCTGATTGATCAGCTTTATGGCATCAACCGCAAGATCATGGCGATCAACTCGGGCATGGTCAAACTGGCCGATGCCGCCCGGATCAACCGCCGCGAATTTATTGACGAGTATCAGGGTTACGAGCTTGACCCGAACTGGCTGGACAAGATGGCCGCGAAAGCGGGTCGTGGCTGGCAGGCACTGATCGAGAAAAGCCGCGATAAGGTTGAGGATTTGCGCGCCGAGATGGCACAGGTTGGCACTTATATTGGCGTCGATATTTCGGAATTCCGCCGGATTGTGAACCAAGTGCAGAAGGGCGAGAAAGAAGCCCGTCAGGCCAAGAAGGAAATGGTCGAGGCGAACCTGCGTCTGGTGATCTCGATTGCGAAAAAGTATACCAACCGCGGGCTGCAATTCTTGGATTTGATTCAGGAAGGCAATATCGGCCTGATGAAAGCGGTTGATAAGTTTGAATATCGCCGGGGCTATAAATTTTCGACCTATGCTACGTGGTGGATCAGGCAGGCGATTACCCGCTCGATTGCCGACCAAGCCCGCACCATCCGTATTCCGGTGCATATGATCGAGACGATCAACAAGCTGGTCCGCACCGGTCGGCAAATGCTGCACGAAATTGGCCGCGAACCGACGCCGGAAGAACTGGCCGAAAAGCTGCAAATGCCGCTCGAAAAAGTGCGCAAGGTGATGAAGATCGCCAAAGAGCCGATTTCCTTGGAAACCCCGATTGGCGACGAAGAAGACAGCCAGCTTGGCGACTTCATCGAGGACAAGAACGCGATTCTGCCGCTGGATTCGGCTATTCAGGAAAACCTGAAAGAGACGACGACTCGGGTGTTGGCATCGCTGACGCCGCGTGAGGAACGTGTTCTGCGGATGCGGTTTGGCATTGGGATGAACACCGACCACACGTTGGAAGAAGTGGGCCAGCAGTTCAGCGTGACGCGCGAGCGTATCCGGCAGATTGAGGCGAAGGCTTTGCGCAAGCTGAAACATCCGAGCCGTTCGCGCAAGCTGCGGAGTTTCCTGGATCAATAAGCGAGGCGCGCCATGATCGGCGCGCTTTTTCTTTTTGTGCTGGGGCTGCTGGGATTCATGCAGGCCCCGGCCTGGCTGATCCTGCCCTTTGCTGCGGCGCTGGCGCTGATCTCGCGTTTTATCCCTCTGATCGGGCGCATTGGCTGGATGGGCAGGGCGCTAATCTCAGTGTCGATCACGGCAATGGTTTACGGCGTCGGAGCCTCGCTTGGCGCAGGGCCCTCAGGCTGAAATTCCCAGGGAATGGTAGGTCCGGAGGGACTCGAACCCTTGGGCGACATAACAATTTCAATGGCTTAAGTAGATTTCTGGCACTGGAAGAAGAGACGATTCTGGCACTTAATACGTGGCGTTACATCTCCTATCAGCTCATTATAATTAAGTCTGTTATGAAGCGAATGAAATAGTGCGCAGGAGAGATCAGTGGTTTGATCGCAGCGCGCTCAAGCGTGAGTGCCATCGCAGCACCGTGCGTTTTTCGAACGGTTTTTCAGCAGCCGAAGCGATCCCAACACGCTCCCAACTGCCGATCGCTATAATCAATGTATGCAGATCAAAAAGACTGCGACATTGAAAAAGAAAGCGAAAACCGTGACAAGCAGACCTTATGCCGGAACCCGTTTGGCGAAATTCATCGAAACCCGCGTTCTTGAACTGCGCCCGCGAAAGTCACAGATCGAGATCGCGACAGAGGCTGGCTACGTTAATCCGAACGTGCTGGCCATGATCAAGAACGGTTCGACCAAGCTACCGCTCGACCGCGTGCCCAGCGTCGCCAAAGCACTGGAGTGCGACCCGAAGTTGTTGTTCAAGCTTGCCCTGGAACAATCGGGCGGCGCAATGACCGCGGTTGCCGTCGAGGCGATCTTCGGCACCGTTGTTACCCGAAATGAGGTCGTGTGGCTTGAAGAGATCCGGGAGGCATCCGACCATTCTGACCCTAATTTAACCGCTCGCAGTCGCAGAGTGCTGCGTGCGGTGTTCGGAAAATGATGGTCTAGGACAGACGATGATTAGTTCTCCAACCTGTTTGCAGCGCGGGTTGATGATCAAAAGCAAACCTTCACGTCAATGCGGGCGGTGCCGATGGTGCATTTTGGCTTCAATGGCGATCGGCTCATCACGTCGATGGTTTGGTGTTTTACCGACCGACGCGGCGAGTAGCGACTCTGCGAGCATCGAATCTGTTTCACACATTTGACTGCGGTGCCGGAAACAAGAAGCGTCACGCACTACGGCAGTGGAGGGTGATATACCTTTCTGGTATGGCGGATATACGAAAAACCTATTTCCTGATTTGCTCCATCTCGCAAATGGTGATGACAGCCCGGAGGAGGGCTATTTGCCGCAATCCAACGAGAACCGGCGGCCAGGGAGGAAATATGAAACGCATGAACGCAGCTGTGCTGCGAACGATAGCTCTTTGCGCATCGGTCGCCGCAGCGGGTCAGGCCGTTGCTGATGTAACGGAACTTCCGCAGGAAATTCAGGACAAACTTTACAATCCGGCATTGTTGGACCCGAACCAGCCGATTGCCGACAGTGCTTACCGTGACTTTGTGGCGAAGAATCCACCGCCATGGAAGATCGGCTATGCTAGCAGCTATGCGGGCAATACTTGGCGTGCAGGCGTGATGGATCGGCTGCAAAACGAGATCATCCCGAAGTGGCAAAAGCTGGGACTGATCTCGGAAGTGATCGTCACCCAATCTAATCTGAACGACTCCACTCAGATTCAGCAGATGCGCCAGTTGGTCGACCAAGGCGTTGACGCGATCATCGTGTGTTGTTCAAATCCTACGGCGCTGAACCAGACGGTCGAATACGCCCATTCTAAAGGGGTGCCAGTGTTTTCCGGCATTGGCTATCTAACCAGCCCTTACGCTGTAAACTCGTCCGCGAATTTCGTTGTCGGCGGGCGCATGATGGGCGACTGGATGGCGAAAGAGATTGGCGGCAAAGGCAACGTGCTGGTCGTTGAAGGTATCCCCGGCGCGTCAGCGTCTGACAGCCAGAACGTTGGTATTCAGGCGGCACTAGCGGAACACCCTGACATTGCGATCAAGGGTCAGGTTGCAGGCATGTGGACCGATCAGGTCGCTCAGGCCGAAGTCCAGAAATGGATGGCGACTAATCCTGGCGAGTTGAACGGCATTATCATTCAATCGGCGTCCGAACTGGGCGCCTTGCGCGCAATGAAGCAGTCAGGGCGCGATATGGTGCCGATCACCATCGGGTCGGAACTTGGCGCGCTTTGCTACTGGCGGCATAACCCTGATTTCATTTCTTCGGCTTTGCATGCATGGCCACCGGGGGATGATTTTGAAATGATCTGGGACATTATGATGCGGACGTTGGAAGGCCAGGGACCGAAAATTCAGTCAATCCTGACAACGCCTATCATGATGACCAAGGATCAAATGATGGCTGCCATTCCCGAAGATTGTAGCGAGGATTCCGACGGCTGGTATCATCCTGGCATCGAGGCTTGGGCGGGCACTGCCTATCTCGATAACTTCTTCCTGCGCCCAGCTGATCCCGAAGCCTATGACCCGGCTTCGCACCCCAAGCCGTAAGTTTAAACCGGACTGACTTTCGGCTGCCGCGCCCGTTTTGCGGCAGCCGATGTTTCCCCTCGATCTGGAATTTTAACGCAATGTCTGTCGTCACGGTCGAAATATCCGCGGTCCGCAAGACCTTCGGCCCAACCGTGGCTTTGGGTGGTGTGTCCTTGCGTGCCTATGAGGGCGAGGTGCATGCGATTATTGGCGGCAACGGATCTGGCAAAAGCACGCTGGCCAAAGTGATTTCTGGTGTGCTAATCCCCGACGAGGGACAGGTCGCTATTCTGGGTAAATCTGCCACCTCACCGCACGAAGCGCGAGAGTTGGGAATTTCCAATGTATTTCAAGAGGTGCTGGTGGCCGATGAGTGCTCGGTGCTGGACAATCTTTATCTGGGGGCCGATGGCCTGCTGGGATCCTCAGTCAGCCGCGAAGAGCGCTATGCGCGGGCATCTGCCCTGATGGCAGAGCTGTTGGGTTTTGACCTTGATCTCGATGTGCCTGCGGGTGAGCTGCCGTTGTCGATCAAGCAATGGATCACCATTGGGCGCGCGCTGCTGACTGATCCGAAGGTTCTGATCTTGGATGAGTCCTCCGCCGCGCTGGATTTCGACTCCACCGAGCGGTTGTTTCGTAAGATGCGCGAGATGACGAAACGCGGCTGTTCCATTATGATCGTGACGCACCGCATCGCTGAACTCGTGCGCATCGCCGACCGCGCCACGGTATTGCGCGATGGCCGCACGGTCGGCACGCTTGAAAAGGAAGAAATCACCGAGGCCCGCATTCTGGCGCTGATCGCAGGGCCGGAGCGCGAGAAGGCTCAAGGTTCGCAGGTTTCGGCGAGTCGTTCATCTGATCTGCCGGTCTTGAGGATGGTGGCCGCAAAGGTTTGGGCTGATGGTGCGGCTTTTGACTTCACGCTTTTTCCCGGCGAAGTCGTGGGGATCACTGGGCTGGATGGACAGGGGCAAGCCGAATTTGTGCGCGCGATGGCTGGGGTTGCGCCGCTGGTGTCGGGGCAAATCTCGGTGGTGCGCGACGGAGTGGCAGAAGCCGTGACCGATCTGCGCTCTGCGCGCGAAAACGGCATCGCTTACGTTTCGGGTGATCGCAAGAAAGAGGGTATCTTTGCCAATCTTGGCATCTTTGAAAACCTAGCATTGCCGATCTATCGAACCTACCGCGCGGGCGGCTGGCTGAACCTGATCAATCGCACCAAACTGGAGCCGATCTTTGATTGGGAAACCAGCAAGCTGGCGGTAAAGATGGGATCGCCGGACAATCTGATCACGTCATTGTCTGGCGGCAATCAGCAAAAGGTGCTGATCGCGCGGGCTTTTGCCGAAAAGCCGACTGTTCTGGTGCTGAATGATCCTGCGCGCGGTATTGATATCGGAGCCAAGCTGGACCTTTACCGCAATCTGCGTGACTTCGCTGCGCGGGGCAATGCGGTGGTGTTCCTGTCATCCGAGCTTGAGGAATTTATGAACCTCTGCAGCCGGGTGCATGTGTTTCGCAACGGGTCTGTCTCGGCCGATTTTGACCCGCCGTTTGACGGTCATGTCATTTTAAACGCGATGTTCGGTCGCCGTGATTCCGCGCCGATGGCTGGCGACGAGACGGCTGACACGCTGCACAATGCTACCGCCGGAGACGGTCGTCCTGCCGCCCGAGTGGTGCCCTTAATACGCAAAAAAATGCCCGAGGATATGATGAACCAATCTGGTTTTCTGTTGACCGCCCCCGACATTCCGCAAGGCTCGCTCGTTCCTGACCGCTTTGTCGAAGAAAGCCCCACATCGCCCGCGCTGCGTTGGTCGGGGGTGCCGGAAGGCACGCAAAGTTTTGCGCTGGCGGTTACGGACCCTGATCTGCCCGCCGCTTTCAACTTTCCACGCAGCTTTGCGCATTGGCTGGTGCATGACATTCCGGGCCACATCCGTGAATTGCCAGAAGGGGCCAGCAACAGCCTTGCCATGCCGGTGCACGCCGCAGAGCTGAATTCTGATTTCGTCACCTTCGCCATTCCCGGTTTTGGACGGGGCTGGGGCGGGCCCTGGCCGCCAGACCGGCAGCACCGCTATGTCTTTACGCTTTATGCATTGAAGACCGCCCGCGTGGATATCGCGCCGGGTGCCGATTTGGCGGCTTTCGCGGCAGCAGTTTTGCCTGTTGCCATCGATCAAGCATCTTTCACAGCGGTTTACGGTCCGGCCCGCAAACCTTTGCCAACCCCATGACACAATCTGCCGAACCCACGAGGAGGACCGCATGAGTAAATACGGCAGCAGAAAAGGTTTCGACCTGGAATGGGTCGAACGCTGGGCGCGCTGCGTCAATGAAGACAGGATTTTGCCAGTTGTCGGCAAGTTCTTTACTAACCGTTTTGTTCTGGGGGTGGATGAGACGGAGTTTCTGGTCGAGGTGCGCAGCGGCAAGATTGCTCGCATTTCCGAAGGACTAACCCCCAATGACATGGGGTTTGACTTTGCCCTGCGTGCGCCATCCAGCGCCTGGGCCAAGTTCAGTATGAAGATCCCGCCGCCGATGTTCAACGACATCTGGGCGATGGCACACCCGCTGCACAAGCAGCTGGTGATCGACGGCAATACTTTGTCGTTCTGGCAGAACATGCGCGCGCTGACGCGTATGCTGTCCCTGATGCGCGAAGTGTGAGGAACCCGCGATGAACCAGCACGATCCCATCATTGGCCGCTATGTCTATATTACCTGCGAGGGCAAGACCTACCGGACCTATTACGAAGAACACGGTGAGGGCATCCCGATGGTCTGCCTGCACACCGCAGGCACGGACGGGCGGCAATACCGTCACCAGATGTGTGACCCGGATATGTCTGCCAATTTCCGCATGATCGCATTTGACATGCCGTGGCATGGCAAGTCTATTCCGCCCGCAGATTTCCACTTGATGGAAGATGAATACAAGCTGACGACTAAATTCTACACGGAATTTATCGTGGCCTTCTGTCGCGCGCTTGATTTGAAAAAGCCGGTGATCATGGGGCAATCTATGGGGGGCAATATCTGTCTGGCGCTGGCGCTGAAGTATGAAAATGAGTTTTCGGCCTTTATCGCATTAGAGGCTTGCGATTATTCTCCCGGCTGGTGGATTCACCCTTTGCATCACCCGCACATCCATGGCGGTGAGGCGGTTGCGACGTCGACCTTCGGCCTGATGTCACCAGAAAGCCCTGATGATTATCGTTGGGAAACATGGTGGTATTATGCTCAGGGCGGGCCGGGTATTTTCAAGGGCGACCTCTATTTCTACTCGGTTGATAGCGATTTCCGCGACACCGTTCACAAAATCTCAGGCCGCACGCCGATCTATTTCCTAACAGGGGAATACGATTTTGCCTGCACGCCGGAAATGACCTTGCGGACTGCGGAAAAGGTGAAGGGGTCGGAAACAATCATCTTCTCGGGCGGGCACTTTCCCACCTCGGAAGACCCGGTGAAGTTCAAAGACGTGATCACTCCAGTGCTGAAAAAAATCGTGCAGAACGACCCCGAACGCCGAGGGGGCGGGCGTGCGCTGTCCGGCACCACATCGCAATCATCGTCCTCAGCGCCGCGGCCTGCTGGGCGTCGGGTGATTGATCTCTGATCGCTTTTCGGGCGCGTCCAAGGCGCGCCCGGACCCCCTTTCCTTCGTATGAAATGCAACCGCACATGTCGGAACGATCTTCATCGACCAGCACCTATTTGCTGGTGCCGATCCTGCTGATCGCGGTGCTTCTGGGCATAGCGGCGGTGCGGGGACCAAGCCTTGTGTCGTTGTCGGGCTTTGGATCGGCGATCATCGTGGCAGCCCCACTGACGCTGGCCACTTATGCACTGATGGCGCTGGCTGTGGCTGGGCGCGGCACGGTTGACCTAGCGATAGGGCCGCTGTTGGCGTTCATCAACGTGTCAATCGTCAAGCTGAACATGATTGGCGCTGTCACCGGGCCGTTCGGGGTATTTTTCGTCGCACTTGGCATCGGCGTTCTTTATCAGCTTTTGTTCGCTTCTATCGTCATCTGGGTGCGGGTGCAGCCGATCATTGTGGCGCTGTCGGGATTTCTTGCGCTGACAGGTATCAACCTTGTCATTCTGCCGCGCCCCGGTGGGATGGCGCCTGAGTTCATGGCGAGCTGGGGTCTAGGCGCCACCATATTCTCTCCCGTGCTTTTGATCGTGCTGATTGCCACTGCGGGGTGGCTATTGTTTACGCTGACGCCATTTTACGCCAACTTGCGGATGATGGGCTATGATGAGCGCGCGGCTTGGACCAGTGGTGTGCGCATCAACATCGTGCGCATCGGTGCGCATGTGATTGCCGGGCTGTTCGTGGGGCTCGGGGCGATTTGCTACACCGCGCTGATCGCAAGTGGCGACCCCACGCAAGGCACCAATATGACTCTGACCGCAACCACGGCACTGGTGCTGGGCGGGGTCAGCCTGGCGGGTGGACGTGGCGGGGTGACGGGCGCTCTCCTGGGGGCGCTGAATTTGTATCTGATCGGCTATGTGCTGGCGACGTTCAACTTTGGCGCGGTGCAGGCCTTTGTCACCCAGATGGCTTACGGATTGATCCTCATGGCCTCGCTGTTGTTGACGCTGCTGGTGCCAGTGATTGGGCGGCATATCTCTTTCATCTCGCCCTGGGGTGCCTTTGTGGTGCTGGCGTCTGTGGTAATCGGGATCATGCTGCATGTCGCCACATCATCGGTTTACATGCCTGCTGAGCCTGCAATGGCTGCATGGCAGGGCGATTTGCTGACGCGCTATCTACTGGTGTCGCCCGCCGAAACTGCCAGCTTTGGTTTGGTTTTTTCACCGATCCAAAGATTCGCTTTTCTTGCCGCTTTTGCCGCCGTCGTGCTTGCGCTTGCAGCGCGCCTGATCAACGCCGAGGCGCAGGCCAAACGCATGGGACTGTTTCTATACATCTTCGTGGCGGTCTTGATCGTGGCGCTGTTCGCCTTGGTGGCTGCGCAAGGCAATCTGACCCTGTTTCAAGGAGGTGCGCCATGACCGACCTACCGCCGACCCCACCGCATTTCGTCGCGCGCGAGCCGCGTCTACAACTGATCCCGATTCCGCGTTCGGGGGCAATTATCTGGCTGAACCTATCGCTGGCGCTGATCATAGCGGCCATTGGATTTGGCCTTGGATTCGGGCAGGGAATGCAGGCGCAGGCGGTGATCCTATCAACAGTGATCTCGGTCGCGGTGCTGCTGTGGCTATTGAACTACATCGCGGTGATCTTTGAGACGCGAGCAATAGCGCGGGCGGAACCCATAGCCGAGACCACATCGAAAAGGCCAAGCGTCTGGCGATCAAACCGTGTGCTGATCATTGCCATGGTCTTGCTGTTGCTGGTCTATCTCATCGTCACGGCGACGGTGCCAGGATTCCGATCGATCACTAACCTGATCGCTTTTCTGGTGCTGGAAGCGATCTTGCTGTTTGCCTTCAAAGTGTCAGGTCAGTTCGCGACTGGCCGCAGTGCCTTTATCGGGCTGATCGTGCTGGTCGCTTTGATCGTAATTTCATCCTTTACTATTGAGGGTTTCTTGTCTGGCCCCAACATCAAGGCGATCTTGTTGTTCGCGGCCTTCCTTGGCATCGCCTGCATAGGGCAGACGTTGGTCGCGCTGATGGGAGGGCTGGATCTGTCGATCCCCTTTGTGATCGGCGCGTCTAATATTGGATTGTTGTTCCTGATCAGCCTTGGAGTGCCCTCTTTTGTGGCAGTGGGGTTTGTGCTGATCCTCGGCGGCGTGATTGGCTTCATAAACGGCGTGCTCAGCTTCAAACTGCAAGGCCAGGCGCTGATTATGACGCTTGGCATGGGGTTTGCGGTGGCGGGTCTGACGCAAATCCTGACATCTATCGGGTCGGCGTTTGGCGGCAATGTGTTTGGCACTGTGCCGCCGTGGTTGCAGAACCTCGCGGCGATGAACGGTCAGACCTTTGGCCTTGGTTTTCCGCCCACCATCCTGATCTGGATCGTGCTGGCGATCATCGTGATCGTGGCGCTGCGCTATTCGGCTTATGGGCGATACATCTATGCCCTCGGCGGTAACCGTCGGTCGGCCAAATTGATTGGTGTGTCCGAGTTTAAATACTGGACCCTCGCCTACACCCTTTCCGGCATCTTCGCCGCACTGACCGGATCCCTGTTGCTGGGCTGGTCGGGCGGAGGGTTCATAGGGGTGGGCGACCCGTATCTTTTCACAACGTTGGCCGCGGTGGTAATCGGCGGCACCTCGTTGATTGGCGGGAGCGGCGGCTATGGGTTTACTGTGATCGGCGTGCTGGTGCTTCAGGTGCTGTCCTCGTTTCTGATCGGGATCGGCCTGAAATACGAATGGCAACAATTCATCTTCGGTCTTCTGATCTTGCCGATGGTCGCGCTGTATGGCCGATCGCCGCATATCAGAGCGCAAGTTTAGTAAGGGAACCTGATGTTCGGAGTTTTATACACCTCGCATGATGTGGTCAGCAGCACTTTTGCGGCGGCCTTGCTTGCCACGTTTTCGACCGCAATCCTGTGCTTTGTTGGCCTCTCATGGTCGGGCGACAAATGGCGATTGCCAGTGGCAATGGTGGGGGTGGCAGCACTTGCCAGTGCCATGCACTACCTTGGGGCCACCTCGTTGTGGCTGACAGCGGGCAAGGCCAGCGGCGGCATCCGGTTCGCGGGTTGGTTCACGGTGCAGCCCTTGCAGGTGGCGGCGGTATACTTCTTTGCCCGCACCCTGGGGAAAATCCCCGTTGCCGTATTTTGGCGGATGACGGCGGCGGCGCTGTTGATGGTGTTCTCGCGCTATCTTGGCGATGCGGCCTTCTTTAACGCTACTTTGGGTGCGCTGCTGTCAATCGGATTTTGGCTGTATATTCTGGGTGAGATGTATTTCGGTGCAATGCCTGACGCCATCCACAAGGGCAGCCGCGCCGTGCGCTTGGGCTATTTCTGGATACGCCTGATCTTTACCATCGGTTGGGCCATCTACCCGATCCTGCACTTTGTCGATGTGGTGATTGGCACTGGCCAAGCCCCCGGCGTGATTGCCCTCTATACGCTATTTGACCTGATCAACCTGATCACCCCGTCGCTGATCGTTTTGGCCGTCGCTGGCCAAGAACGGTATTGAATTGCCTCGGGCGTGAGCCTGACGAAAGGAAAAGATGATGACCGGCGCTGATGCAATTGCCATTTTGATACTTCTGACGATCCTGATCGCAGTCGGGGTCTACCTTCTTCATTGGCTCTATCGCCATTCCTCCAAGGATCAGAGCTTTGTGCGAACAGGGTCTGGCGGTGAGCGTGTGGTGATGGGCGGGGGCGCGCTTGTAATCCCGATCATCCACGACATCACCGTGGTGAATATGAACGCCATCCCGCTCGAAATCCGGCGGGTGGGCGAACAGTCGCTGATCACCCGTAACAAGATGCGAGTGGATATTTCTGCCGAGTTTTTTGTGCGAGTGATCGCCACCAAGGAAGGTGTCTCCACCGCCGCCCGCACCTTGGGCGCGCGCACGCAAGAACCAATGGCGCTGAGGGAAATCATCCAAAGCCGCTTCATCGACGCGATGGCATCGGTGGCTGCAAGCATGACGATGGAGGAAATCCATCAAGACCGCGCGGGCTATATCCGCCGGGTCGCCGAACAAGCGGGGGCGACGCTTGGCACCAATGGGCTAGAGCTGGAAAACGCCTCACTCACCGCGCTGAACCAATCGGATATATCTGTCTTCAATCCGTCAAACGCCTTTGACGCCGAGGGCCTGACGCAACTGACCGAACAAATCGAGGACCGCCGCAAAATTCGCAACCGGATTGAGAATGAGGCCCGCATCGACATTAAGCAAAAGGATTACGAGGCCGCGAGCCGTGCCTTGGAAATCGACCGCGATCTAGAATATGCCCGCATTGACCAAAGCCGCGCGATTGAAATACGCAAAGCCACTCAACAGGCCGAGATTGAAGTCGAACGTTCGCAATCGGCGATTTCGATCAACCAGTCCAAGGTCCGCGCGCAAGAGGAATCTGAACGCCTGCGCATCACCACCGATCAGGCGGTGGATGCCGAACGCATCCGTGCGGTCAACGACACCCGCAGCCTAGAGATTGAGCGGCAGAAGGATGTCGAACTGGCAGAGATTGCGTCTCGCAGCACGCTGGAAACTCAGCGCATCCACACCCGCCAGCAGGTTGAGGCTGACCGTATCGAAGGCGACCGTCTTATCAAAGAGGCCGAGATCAAATCGCGGTTGGAGCTTGAAGTCTATGATGTGAAATCGACGGGCGAGATCGAACAGGCTCGCCTTGGGCGCGACCGCGAGGTGGAAGCCGCTCGCATCGCCACTTCAATGGAAATTGAATTGCTGGAGGTGGCTAAAGACCGCGACATTCGCGTGTCAAACGAACAGGCTGCTGCTGCCCAAGAACGTGCCGTCATTGCCAAACGGCATGTGGTCGAGTTGGACCGCGTGAGGGCCGACGAGGATGTGGCGCAACAGGAAATCGCCAAGCAGCAAAAGATCAAGCTGGCCGAAACGCTCAGCTTCCGCAAAGTCGAAGATGCGCAGATCGTGGCCTCGCGCGAGGTTGATGAGTTGCGGATCGCCGCGCAGAAATACATCGACCGCTTTGTGATCGAACAGGACATGGAGATCGAACTTGCAGACAAGCAGCGGCTGATCGCTGTGGTCAGCAAGGCAATTGAGGAAGCGGTGGCGCGCACTTCCGAGGCCGAGGCCCGCAAGGTGCTGGCGGTGGCAGAAGAACAGGTCACAACAGTGCGTGCCGAAGAGAGCGCCAACCGCAACGCGCGAGTGGAAATTATCGCCGCTGAATCGGCTGCCGAACGCGATGCCCTGCGCACCGTTCGGGCCGCCGAGGCCGACAAGCAGGCCGTAGAACAGCGCGCCTTGGCCGAGATTGCAGAGGCCCGTGCCGCAGATGTGCGCTACGAATCCGACGCCGAGGGTCAGCGCAAGCTGAATGATGCCGAGAACATGCGGAATGACGAAAGCCGCCGCTCTGCGATCTACGAGCACCTCGTCAAAACCCTGCCTGCGATCATTAAGGAAACCGTCAAGCCGATGGAAAACATCGACAGCATCAAGATCCTGCATGTCGATGGCCTGCCGGGGCTGAACAGCCCATCTGAAACCGGCGGTGCTGGATCAGGTGGCGGCGGCGGTGGCAATGTGTCCGACCAAGTTGTCAATTCGGCGATGAAGTATCGCACGCAGGTGGCCTTCGTGGACGGGTTGATGGAGGAAATTGGCTTGCCGCTGAAGAACCTTGGCTCGGCGGGCGGCATGTCCTTCCGCAACTTCGCGCCGGTTCCGGCCCCAAAGGCCGACAAGGATGACGACTGAAACGAGGGCTTGAATGATGTCGTCACAGGATGAGTCGACCGCAATGCTAGATCGTCATGCGCTGGTGCTGGCGGTGTGGTTGCCCGCAGGCTTTGTGGCGCTGGGGCTGCTGCACTACGGCTTTGGCCCAGGTGGCGCATGGTGGGTGGCGGCAGGCTTTATCGCCCTGCTCACCGGGTTTGTGGAGCATGTGATTGTCAATGCGGTGCTGGGCACGACGTTTACGGCGCGCGAAGCGGGGCTTGGCATGGTGGTATATGCGATCGGGATGGTGGCGCTTGTTCTGGCGGTGCTGCTGGGAGATGGTTTTGCCGTGCGGTTCTTCCTGCCCGTGGCGGTAGGGATGATCGCCCTTTTGTTGGCGGCCGTGTTCTACATGCTGATCCGCTTTGGCACTCGGGGTGCCTTTGACAAGTTTGACATCATCCGCAACAACAACCCCCGCCGCGCCTCTCGGCTAAACCGGGGGGGCCGCCGGTGACCTCGTTTGTAATTATGACGCTCGCCTTTCTAGCGGCCATCGGTCTTTATCTTGCCGCGCTTGTGGCCCGTGTCGCGCCTGCGCCCGCAGCGTTTGGCGACGCGGGGGCGGATCTTCCTGGCTGGGCGGTCAGCTTTGCCTCGGCGGGGGTGGTGGTGGCGAGTATGGGTTTGTCTGACCATATTGCACTGATCAATCGCTTCGGTTTGCAGGCCAGTCACATCGCGCTTGGCCTGATTGTGGTTGCCTTGACTGCGCTGCTTTTGCAAAAGCGGTTGTGGTTGGCCGCAAAGATTGCCGGACTATCCAGCCCCGGCGAGGCACTGGGACGCTATTATCAAAGCACAGCGCTGCGCATCGCGATGATGACACTGTCGCTGCTGTTCGGCTTGCCGTTCGCCGCAAATCTGCTTTCACAGCTGGGCTCAGTGCTGGCAGAGGCAACCAGTGGAGCCGTGCCGCGCGCTGCGGCAATCTGGGTGACGGCTTTCTTTTTGCTTCTCCCCGCTGTGATCGGCGGTTGGCGTGCCACCGTGCTGGTGTTGGCGCTGCAATCGGTGTTGCTGGTCGTGCTGTTTCCGGGTTTGGCCGTGTTTGCTGAGGCAATGCTCAGCGGGCCGGGATTTCCAAACGCAGCAATGCCCGTCGCCACGGGTATCCTTGCCGACCAGATCCCGGGCGTGATCCAGTTCTCGGGAGGTATCGGCAAAGACAGCGCGCAGGGCGGTGTATTCACCGGGGTTGGCATTGCCTCAACGGCACTGTCGCTGATCGGGATCGTGCTATCGCCGGGGTTTTTGTATCTTGGTATGACAGCGCGCGCCGGCCGCAGCGCGGGGTTTGCGCCGGTCTGGCTGATCGCGGCACTATTGACGGGCCTTCTGCTGATCGCAGGGCCGATGTTGGCGTTGCGGATGGGGCAGGGGCCAGCACAGTTTGCTGCCGAACTCAGCGCGATAGAGCCATTTGCTGGGGTTGGCTTTCTGTTGCTTGTGACTGTCACCACGCAAATGGCGGTCGTTTTCTTCACCACCTCGGGCGCGATACTGATCTGCCGCGAAGTGATCTTGCCCTATCTGCTGCCCGCTTTATCGCCTGCCAATGCCCGCCTCACCATGCGCATCACCCTCGTCATAGCCTTCGCGCTGGTGGCGAGCCTTGCCGCTTTTACGCCGCTGGCTTCTGCGGTGTTCGGCAGTCTTGCCCTGCCTTTGGCGCTGCAGATGCTGCCTGCGTTTTTAGGCCTCACTTTTTTGCGTTGGATCAGTCGCAGTGCGGTTCTGGTCGGATTGATCTTTGGCAGTTTGATGGTGCTGTTTACCGAACCGTTGGGCCTTATTCTGTTTGAGGGGATGTTTGTCGACCTGCCATGGGGCCGCTGGCCGTTGACCATTCATTCTGCCGGATGGGGGTTGGCGTGCAACGTCGGCGCTGTGCTGCTGGTTGCCATCTTCACCCGGAGCGGGGCCGAGCGCAGGCACCGTGACCGCCTGCATGATGAATTCGCCACCACATGGCGCGTCGATTTTGGGACAAAGCCAGCGCGCAATGCGAAGTGGTCGCTCACCTTGATTTGGGCGTTCTTTGCGCTTGGGCCGGGGGCAATCTTGGGGAACACCTTCTTCAGTCAACCGATTTTTACCACGGGCGATGCGGCTTTGGGCGTGCCATCCCTGTGGGTATGGCAGTTGTTTTTCTGGTTGATTGGGGTGCCGCTGGTCTGGTGGCTGACCTATGGCGCACGGCTTGGCACAACGTCCGAAGACGGCTTGCGCCGGGTTGTGCTCGATGATCCAGCCAGCAAAACTGCGCCCGATTGGATCGCCTCAAGCATCGCGCGCGTCTCTGCGCGCGACGCTGAGGAGCGGTAGCAGATGGGGCGTTTGGAAAACTCCGGTGTGGACATCCGGCGGCTGCGCTATTTTGTGGCTGTTTGCGACAACGGCGGGTTTTCAAAGGCGGCCCCGGTAATTGGGATCGCGCAGCCCGCGCTCACCCGGCAGGTGCAACTGCTTGAGCACGAGTTGGGAATGGAGCTGTTCACCCGCAATGGCCGCAACGCCGTGCCAACCGAGGCGGGCACTGCGCTAATGAGCGGTGCGCGATTGCATCTGGAAAGCCTCAATCTGTTGATAAAACGTGTGAAGCGCGATTTTGGTGCAGGCCCCGCACATGTCAGTCTCGGCATCTGCCCCACAATCTCGCCGCTGTTTCTCGCATCTTTGCATGAGGCACTTCGTCAGTCGGCACCCACTCTGACCCTCACCGTGATAGAGGCCTATTCCGGCGATCTTCGCAGTTTGATGGCCTGCGGGCGGTTGCAACTTGCGTTGACGTATAGCCAGCCTGATACCGAGGGTTTGGATGTGACCAACCTTTTGTCGGAAAAACTGGTGCTGGCCGGGCCGAGGCAATCCAACCATCCCTTATCAGTGGATGACCTTTCCCGCCAACGTCTGATCCTCCCCAGCGCCCACCACCAGCTGCGCCGCATCATCGACGCGGTGGCAGAAACGCGCGGCATCCCGTTGGTGCCGGCGCTTGAACTTGACAGCCTGAACGCGGTAAAAGCGATGCTGGATGGCTCTTCGGGTGATTTTGCCACAATACTGCCCTATCATTCGGTAGCAACAGATGCCGCCGAGGGTCGTTTTTCGATCAGCATGATTAGTGATCCCGCCATGGTGCGCACGATTGCGCTTCTGCGCCCTGCCAAGCCTGAGCAACCGTTGCCCGAGATTTTGCCCGAGGTCGTCTTCAGCCGTGCAAAAGCCATTCAGATGTCAATGGAGGCGGTGTTTTGAATGTAAAAATGCCTGCCCATAGCGAGTTCTGCTAGGCGTAAGTAGCCTTTGTTCTTTCCCAATCAGCTCCAATCCTGCCAATTTGTGCTCAAATCGCCAAAAGGACCGCCGTCATGACCAGCTTTGATCCGACCGCCGAATATGCAGCCATCCGCGAAGGTGTGACCAATGTTTGTGCGGGTTTTCCGGGGCCATACTGGCGCGATTTGGATGCGCGCAGAGCCTATCCAACCGATTTTGTCGCAGCACTGATCCGCGAAGGTTATCTAGCTGCGATGATCCCCGAGAGTTATGGCGGATCGGGCCTGAATCTGCAGGCCTCTGCGGTTATTCTCGAGGAAATTCACCGCAACGGCTGCAACGCCGCCGCTTGCCACGCGCAGATGTATACGATGGGCACGGTGCTTCGGCATGGCAACGATGCGCAAAAACAGCAATATTTGCCGAGTATAGCGGACGGCTCGCTGCGTCTGCAAGCCTTCGGTGTGACAGAACCGACCAGTGGCACCGATACCCTAGCGCTGAAAACCACTGCGCGGCGTGAGGGGGATGAGTATGTGATCAACGGCCAGAAAATCTGGACCAGCCGCGCCGAACACACCGATCTGATGTTGCTTTTGGCACGCACCACGCCGCGCAATCAGGCGAAATCCAAGACGGACGGGCTGTCGGTGTTCCTGATCGACCTGCGCAAATTGGTCGGTAACGGCGTGACTATCCGCCCGATCCGCGCCATGATCAACCACGCCACCACGGAGGTGTTCTTTGATAATGTGCGTATCCCAGCCTCATCGCTGATTGGCGAGGAGGGCAAAGGTTTTCGGTATATTCTGTCGGGGATGAACTCCGAACGCATCCTGATAGCGGCGGAATGTATCGGCGATGCCAAGTGGTTCATCGACAAGGCATCGGCCTATGCCAAGGAACGCGTGATTTTTGGCGCGCCGATCGGTAAGAACCAAGGCGTGCAATTCCCGCTGGCGCGCGCCTACGCTCATATGATCGCGGCAGAAGCCATCGTCTACCGCGCCGCTGCGATGTATGATGCGGGCCACAATCCAGGGGTCGAGGCCAACACCGCCAAGATGCTGGCAGCAGACGCCAGTTGGGAGGCAGCTGAGGCTTGCTTACAGACTCATGGTGGCTTTGGTTTTGCGGAAGAGTATGATGTAGAACGCAAATTCCGTGAAGCGCGGCTGTATCAGGTCGCTCCGATTTCCACCAACCTGATCCTATGTTACATTGCAGAACAGGTGTTGGGACTGCCCAAATCTTATGGGGCTGCGGCATGACGCTGCTGGCACAAATCCTTGATCTCGCCGCGATGCCCGAGGGCAACATCCCCGCATCGGCGCGCAGCATGGCGCGGTTTTCGCTGTTTGACTGGCTGGTTTGCGGGCGCGCCGGAGTGGATGAACCTCTGGCCGTGATCCTGAGGAACTATATCGGGGCGGAGGGCGGCTTGCCCGTCGCTTCGGTCTTTGGCGGCACGCAAGTCCCCGCACGGGCAGCGGCGCTGGTGAATGGTGCCACCAGCCACGCGCTCGATTACGACGATACGCATTTTGGTCATGTCGGTCATCTGTCGGTGGGAATTTATCCTGCGGCTTTGGCAGTGGGTGAGGCGCTCGGGGCCTCTGCTAGTGAGCTAGTGGATGCTTTTCTTATCGGTGCCGAGGCTTCGGTCCGCATCGGTATGGTCTTGGGTGCGGGGCATTACAACCGAGGTTTTCACCAAACGGCGACTGCGGGAGCCTTTGGCGCGACTGTTGCGGCGGGCCGGCTTTATGGATTAACCCGTGATCAGATGCGCATGGCAATTGGCCTGTGTGCCACCCGTGCCTCTGGATTGAAATCGCAGTTCGGCACAATGGGCAAACCCTATAACGCCGGGATTGCGGCTTCCAACGGCGTCGAATGCGCGGGTCTCGCGCGAGCCGGATTCACCTCGGCCGACGATGGCTTGATGGGCGCGCAGGGCTTCGTTCTGACCCATGCTGACGTCCCACATCCTAGCCCACCGCCGGGCGCATTTTTGTTCGAAGACGTCAAATACAAACTGCACGCCTGCTGCCACGGCACCCATGCGATGATTGAAGCGCTGGCCGCTCTGAAACATGCGCACAATCTGACCCCTGAACGCGTGGCATCCATCCATTTGCGCACGGGCACGCGTTGGCTTTCGGTCTGCGACATCAAGGCTCCTCGCACTGGTTTGGAGGTGAAGTTCAGCTATAATTGGCTGGCTGGCATGGTTCTAGCGGGCATCCCCACCGCGAGCGACCGTGCATATACGGATGCCTTGGCGCATGATGATTTGATGGCCGATTTCGCGACCAAAATCACAATAGAGGGGGATGCCGCCGTAACGGACATGCAGGCCGTGGGCCAGGTGCAACTGAAGGATGGTGGCAATTTACCCTTTGCGTATGACCTTGCCGCGCGCTTGCCTCACACGTTGCTGGAAAACAGACTGCGCGTGAAAGCCACGGGCTTGATCGGCGCAGAAGGAGAGCAGATTTGGGCGGTGGTCGCGGCCTTGGATAACCTTAGCGCGGGTGACCTTGGTAAGCGGCTGCGATGAACCCAAGCGATTATAGCGATTGGGTTGGTAGGCAATCTTCGAGAGCAGAAATCATCAGCGACCGATTGTTGACGCATTTTCGCGCGGTCATGGCGGGTATGCTAGGCCCTGGCACGGTGCCGCCCGGCTTTCATTGGGCCTTGGCGCCCGATGTGGCCGATCCTGCTCGTCTTGGTCGTGATGGCCACCCGCGCACCGGACTGTTTGTGCCGGCCTTGCCCCTACCACGCCGGATGTGGGCTGGAGGAGAAATGGTGTTTTCTGGCACACTCAACCCCGGCGAAACTGTCACCCGTGACAGCACCATGGGCGATATCACCTTCAAATCCGGCGCATCCGGCCCGCTTGGCTTTGTCAGCATCAAGCATTTGTGGCGCGTGGATGGCCAAACCCGGATCACCGAACGGCAAGATTTGGTCTATCGTGAGGACCCCAAGGCGGGAACAATCGCAAACCCGACCCCAGCCGAGGATTGGTTGCCAGATGCCGTGTGGCAGATTACGCCCGACCCGGTGCTGCTGTTTCGCTACTCTGCCGTAACCTTTAACGGACACCGCATCCACTATGACCTACCCTATGCCACGGCAGTAGAAGGCTATGACGGTTTGGTTGTGCACGGCCCCTTGCAAGCGCTGTGGATGCTGAACTTATCCACGACAATGCTGGGCCGAATGCCGCACGGCTTCCGTTATCGCGGAGTGGCACCGCTGATTTGTGGTAACGCCGTGCAAATCGAGGCACGGCACCAAGGCGATATCATTGCATTGCGGGTGCGGCGACCAGATGGCGTGGTGACAATGCAGGCAACAGCAATTCCCTGATATCCCCCGCAGCAATAGGATTACCGTCTAATCATTTATCTCTGCTGGCATGTCGCGCAACCGGCCCTCCCAGATGCCACGGCGCACCAGATCACGTGCAACTTCCAGCGTCAGGCGCTGGACGGACTGACAGGCGCGCGACATTGGCCGGGTCGTGCTATGCACCAAATAGACCGGGCGAGACATATCGGGATCGGTGATAGGAGCCTTTACCAATTCGCCCCGTGCCACGAAATCATAGGCTGCGGCGGGGGCAAAGATCGTATGTCCCGAACCGCGCGCCACGAGTTCTTTGATTTGGGTCATTGCATCCATCTCAATCACCACGTTGAGCTGGAGGCCACGGGCTTGCGCATGTTTCTCGATCGTTTTGCGCAACCCATGCGACGGCGAAGGCAAGATCAAATCCAAATCGCGCAGCGCGGCCAGCGAAGTTGGCGCACCTGGCGGAGTGGCAAGCGGCCAGTTATCCGGGGCCGAAAACAAGCACAGCTGTTCATCCAAAATGGGGATGGAGTGAAAATTGTCTTTTTTGTCAACATTGTATAGAAATCCGATATCAACGGTCTGATCGCCGATCCAGTTGCGGACAAAGCCGCTCATCGCCTCAATCGCCTGAAGCCGGACATCGGGAAATTCGACGCGCACGGTTTCGGCTAATGGAACTGACATCACCATCGACACGGATGGCGGCATCCCAAACGTCACCCGCCCGCGCACAGAGCCACCCGACTCTTTCATTTCTGCAAGGCAGGCGGCTAGGCTGCCGCATATTTCGCGCGCGTGGCGCAGCAGTAAATGTCCTTCGTCCGTCAATTGAATACCCTGCGCAGAGCGCAATATCAGCGGTATACCCAGTTCTTCTTCGAGCTTTATGACATGCTGCGAAAGCGATGGCTGCGCCACCCCCAACCTGCGTGATGCGGCGGACAGTGATTTTTCTTCGGAAATGGCAATGAAGTATTTTAGGTGCCGGATATCCATGACAGCGGCTCCATTCTTGCCTCAGAACAGTTAGTCGCTTTCGTTCTAGCCTGTCAAGGAAACCCCTATTACCCATGGTGCTGCTCGGTGGGTGATTATTTTCCGAACGCAGGAGAAGGAGCCCTGTTGATGCAGGATCTAGAGGGCATTCTGGTGGTGTCATTAGAACAGGCGGTGGCCGCCCCACTGGCCACGTCGCGGATGGCGGATGCTGGCGCGCGGGTGATCAAGGTGGAACGTGCCGAGGGCGATTTCGCGCGTGGGTATGATCGTTTGGTTCACGGCGAAAGTGCCTATTTCGTTTGGCTGAATCACGGTAAGGAGTCCATCTGCCTTGATCTGCGCGCCGCCGAACCCTTGGCTTTATTGCAGCGGATGATTGCAAGGGCAGACGTGTTCGTGCAGAATCTTGCCCCCGGCGCGGCTACCCGGCTTGGGGTTGGGCCGGATGCGATGCGCGCGGCCAATCCGCGGCTGATTTATGTTTCGATTTCCGGCTACGGCGAGGATGGACCATACCGGGATCAAAAAGCCTACGACATGCTAATACAGGGTGAAAGCGGCTTGCTTTCGGTAAATGGCACGCCCGAAGGCAGCGCGCGGGTGGGCATTTCGGTCTGCGATATTGCGGCGGGCGAAACGGCCTATGCATCTGTGCTGCAATCGCTACTGCGCCGAGCAAAAACTGGCGAGGGCCGCGCGGTTGAAGTGTCGCTGTTTCATACCATGGCCGATTGGATGAACGTGCCCTACCTGCAAACCCGTTACGGCGGCACCGCCCCGCCGCGGGTGGGGCTGCGGCATCCGTCGATTGCGCCCTATGGGGCGTTTCGTTGCGCGGATGATCGGCAGGTGCTGTTATCGGTGCAGAATGATCGGGAGTGGGCGGCGTTCTGTGCTGGGATTTTGGGTCAACCGGATCTGGCAATCGATCCTCGATTTGCCACTAACGTGGCGCGCGTGGCCCGGATGGCCGAGATAGAAGTGCTGATTGCCCCAATTTTCGCGGCAATAGACCGCGAAGCCGCGATTGAACAGCTGTCAAAAGCGGGCATCGCCTGTGGCCGCATGTCAACGATGGAGGATATGGAGCATCACCCGCAGGCGCATCATATCACACTTACCAGCCCAACCGGCCCGGTCGAGATGATGGGCCGCGGTGTGCGCTTTAGTGATGCCACGATGTCGGGCCGCGACGTGCCTGCTTTGGGCGCACAGACTGCAAGTCTTTGGGCCGAATTTGGCGGTGATCCACAGGGCAGGCTCGAATGATATCTGTGCCAAGTTGGCAGGCATTGTTGTTCGTGCCGGTCGGGGCCGAGCGGCATTTGGCGAACGCTATTCGCCTGCGCCCCGATGCGATCATCCTTGACCTAGAAGATGCGATTGCACCTGCAGCCAAGCCAGAGGCGCGGGCTAGGCTGCGCTCGGCCCAGCAGCTCATTCATGCGGCGGGCGTTGATTGCGTCATTCGCATCAACACTCAGCTGCGCGATGTGGTGGACGACCTCGCGGCTGTCGATATTGATCACGTGGCCGCTCTGATGCTGCCCAAAGTCGAAGATATACGCGGGCTTCAGAACGTGACCGAACTGACCGGAGGCAAAGTTGGTCTGATCGCACTGATCGAAACTCCAGCTGCCGTGCAGGCTTTGCCGGCCATAGCTGCCTTTCCGCAGCTGGTGGGACTCATGCTGGGGTCCGAGGATTACGCGGCTTCGCTGGGTGTTAGCCCCGATGGCGGCTCGCTGGCACATCTGGCGGCCCAAATTGGGGTGGCCGCCGCCGCACGTGGCTTGCTTGGCATCGGCTTTCCCGGCTCGCTGGCGAACTTCCAAGCACTTGATCTCTACGCCAGCCAGATCGCGCAAGGCCGGCAACTTGGGCTGCGCACTGTGGCGGCGATTCATCCGGCCCAGCTGCCGGTGATCCGTAATGCGCTGGCCCCAACGCATGCTGAAATAACGTGGGCGACTAAAGTTTTACAGGCGCACCATGCGCACGAAGGCGCTGTCTTGGCGATGGAAGGCACGATGATCGATGCCCCAGTCATCCAGCGCGCGCGCAACATCATGCGTGCGATGCACGCTCAGGCACGGCCGCAAGAAATATAAATGCCAAACTGAACCTCTCTCGAAAGGCCCCACAATGATCGCCAGCAGTCTGACCAATCGCTTAAAAGACCCGTGTCTGGTGCGCGAACAGGCTTTGCTGGCTGGCGAATGGGTAGATACCCCGGCACGGATCGAAATACGCAATCCTGCTACTGATGAAGTGTTGGCCGAGGTCGCCGATACCGGCCTTCCTGAAATCCGCAGCGCTATAATTGCGGCGGAGGTGGCGCAAAAGCTGTGGGCGGCTACAACGGGGAAAGAGCGCGCAGCCATACTGCGGCGCTGGTATGATCTGGTGGTCGCCAATACCGAAGATTTGGCCATCATCTTAACGGCAGAAATGGGCAAGCCGCTGGCCGAAGCTCGCGCCGAGATCGCCTATGGAGCAGGCTATATCGAATGGTTTGGTGAGGAGGCCAAGCGCATCTACGGTGACACCATCCCCGGCCATCACCGCGACAAGCGCATCGTGGTGCTGAAGCAGCCCGTGGGCGTGGTGGCGGGCATTGCGCCGTGGAATTTCCCCTCCGCCATGGTCGCGCGTAAATTCGCCCCAGCTTTGGCAGCGGGCTGTGCGATGGTTTTCAAGCCTGCGGCGGAAACGCCGCTGTCTGCGCTTGCGCTGGCAGTTCTGGCGGAACGGGCGGGCCTGCCGAAAGCTTTGCTAAGCGTGTTGCCAACGTCAAACGCGCGGGCCTTTGGTGAGGAAGTCTGCAGCAACCCGGCCATCAGGAAACTGACCTTCACCGGATCAACCGAGGTAGGACGGCTTCTGATGGCGCAGGGTGCCAAGAAAATATTGAAGCTGAGTCTGGAACTTGGTGGCAACGCGCCTTTTATTGTGTTCGACGACGCCGATTTGGACGCAGCCGTGCAAGGCGCGTTGATCTCTAAGTTTCGTAACAATGGTCAAACCTGTGTGTGTGCCAATCGAATTTATGCGCAAGCGGGAATTCACGACGCTTTTGTTGAAAAGCTGGGGCACTCTGTTGCCGCGATGCAGGTGGGTGATGGGTTTGACGAGGGCACATTGCTTGGACCCCTGATCAACCAAGCGGCTAAGGCGAAGTTTGATGACCATATCGCCGACGCAGTGGCAAAGGGCGCGCAGGTTGTTACGGGTGGCGCTCCGCATAATCTAGGCGGCACTTTCGTGCAGCCCACGGTGCTGAAAAACGTAACCGCCGTTATGAAGGTCGCGCACGAAGAAACCTTTGCGCCTTTAGCTCCGGTCTTCCGCTTCGAGACCATCGATGAAGTGATCGCATTAGCCAATGACACCGAGTTCGGTCTTGCCGCTTATTTCTACGCAAATGATCTACGTCAGGTGTGGAAGGTCGCGGAAGCCCTTGAATATGGCATGGTCGGCATCAACACTGGGCTGATTTCAACCGAAGTTGCGCCTTTTGGTGGCATCAAGCAGTCTGGCTTTGGACGTGAGGGGTCAAAGTATGGCTTGGATGATTTTCTTTCGCTCAAGTATGTTTGCATAGGTGGTTTGAATCATGGTCTCTGAGCTTTCCTCGCGCGAATCGAAGCAGCCGGAAACAATATGGTGGCGCAAGACCATCGCTACGTCATGCGCCATCAGCAATGACAAAACATGGCATCGATCGACTCGAGAACTTTGATCCACCCCAAGTCAGCCTGCCCGGTTTTGTCATTACCTGCTGACTTTTGTCCTTCGCCGTGGGTGCCCACACTGCCGCTGAATCTTCCTTGACCGTGAAGTAGGCTGATTGATCGAATTCAAGCAGATCGTGGGCAGTGGCGCCCGTGTGCATGACGCGGTAGGCGCGGCCATGGCCGCCTTGCTTGATCGCGATGGAATAGAGGTTGCCGCTGCAGACGAGTTGGAGCGTGGGCTTCGACTGGCGAAAGCCACGAAGACCCATGCGGCAGCGGGTGGCTAGGCGAGGGCAAAGGCTATGATGCATATCTGGAAACAAATGCAATCTGACCAGAAACGTTTCCCTTCTCGAATCTTCGCGAGTTCTCTATGTGTTCTTTTCTGTCGCCGGATAGCTTGCATCGTCTTACGCCGAAAAACCGAAATCCCAGCGCGCAGGAATGGGCGAGATGAAGACGCATTTCGAACCCACTCACGGCGATCCGCTGACGCTGGTTCCCGCCCGTGTGCACGAAGCCCAAGGCCGCGGCCGTCGCGCCTTCGCGCTGTTCCAAGCCGCGCGCATCTCCGGCGTGATTGTCTGGATCATGCCCACGCATATCCCCGAACTGCCGTTTCTCGGCGCCTTGCCTTCAGGCATCAACGAGCGGCTGCATTTGTTTCGCACCAAGGGTGAGACCGATCTGCTCTGGTCCGTGGAAGAAGCGCTGCGATCTCCCGCCGTCAGCCTGGTCATCGCGGAACCTCAGCAATCGCTGTCGCTGACCGCCGGTCGCAGGCTCCAGCTTGCCGCCGAGACCGGCCAAACCCGTGGTATCATGCTGATCCGCGATGATGCTGGCAGCAATGCTGCTGAGTCCCGTTGGCTCTGTGAAGCCGCACCCAGCTCTGCTGCGGACTCGACTCTGCACCGATGGTCTCTTATTAAGAACAAAAAGGGAACACTTGGCGCTTGGGTATTGGACTGGAATGGCACGTCGTCTGCTTTCACTGTGGTTTCCGAGGCTCGCGAGCGACACCAGCCGGCGCAGGCGTCCGGTTGAAGGGGCGTTTGCGCTGGTGCTGCGCGCGGGCAACGCTGAACATTTGCATTGCCTGAACCGCGCGGCGGAAGCCAAAGGTCTGCGCCAAGGCATGCCGCTGGCGGATGCGCGCGCGATCTGCCCGGAGCTTGCGACCAGACCTGCTGATCTGCCCGCACAGAAGCTGGCGCTAGAGGTTTTGCGCCGTTGGGCCGCGCGTTATTCGCCGATGATCGCCGTTGACGGTGTCGATGGTTTGGTCGCCGATATTTCTGGCGTGGCGCATTTGTTTGGCGGTGAGCCGGATCTGCGCGCTGATCTGGATGCACGCCTCGCCCGTTCTGATCTGTCGGCTGCGTCAGCGATTGCTGGCAGCCGTGGCGCTGCATATGCGCTGGTCCGTCATGGGGGTGGCGTCGTGCCGGATGGCAAACTGGCCCAAGGCATCGGCCATCTGCCGGTCTCAGCGCTGCGGATTGACCACGCCACTGCTGACGGTTTGGCGCGTGTCGGCTTGCCGCGCATCGCCGATCTGATTGATCTGCCGCGCGCGCCGCTGGCACGTCGGTTTGGACCCGGTTTGGTGCTCAGGCTCGATCAGGCTTTGGGCATTCAGGCGGAGTCGGTGTCAGCCGAATCCGAGCCGCCGCATTTTGGCGTGCGGATGACGCTGCCAGAGCCGATTGGTCTACAGAGCGATGTCATGGCGGGGCTGGCGCGGTTGCTGGATCGGCTGTGCAGTAAACTGGCGCTGCATCATATGGGCGCGCGACGGGTGCTGCTCGAGCTGCGCCGGGTGGATCGCGGCGCGGTCAAAGTGGAGATTGGCCTCGCCCGTCCCATGCGTGACGCCTCGCGTATCGCAGCGCTGTTTGCCAAGGGCGTCGATGAGGTCGATGCGGGCTTTGGCATTGATTGCCTGCGGCTCTCCGCCACCTTGGTTGAGCCAATGCCGCCCGAGCAGGTTGGTGGCGGTCACACGGTCAAAACCGAGGATGCACTGGCAGACCTGCTCTCCAGCGTTGGCAACCGCCTCGGCTTTGACCGTGTGCTGCGGATGATCCCTGCTGACAGCCAGATCCCGGAAAAGAGCTTCTCTTTGGTGCCCGCGATCTACAGCACAGCCGAGCCCGCAGGCCCGCGCAAGGTCGCAGCCCGCCCGATCATCCTCTTTCCACCGGAGTTCGTATCTGACGTGGTCGGCCAACGCCCCGGCACGCCACCGGCTCGGTTTCGCTGGCGGCGCATGTGGTTCACCACGCTGCGCGCGCAAGGCCCGGAACGGATCACGCCGGAATGGTGGTTTGATGATCCCACCTGGCGCAGCGGGCTGCGCGATTATTGGCGGGTCGAGACCCAAGAAGGCCCGCGGCTCTGGCTGTTTCACACGCCGCAAGCGCCGGGCTGGCACGTGCATGGGGAATTTCCATGACGGCATATGCTGAGCTCTGCGTCACCTCGAACTTCACCTTCCTCAAAGGCGCGTCACACCCTGAAGAATTGGTGACCCGCGCCGCTGAGCTCGGGCTTGCGGCGATTGCCATCACCGATCGCAACTCAGTCGCCGGTGTGGTGCGCGCGTTTTCGGCGCTGAAAGAGCTGACCCGGTTGCGGGATGAGGCCCGGAATGCATCACAATCCGTGCAGGACGGCCCCGAGATCCGCTCGCAGCGGGTGATGGATCATTCCAGCCGTCAGACTGTGCCGCATTTTTCCGGCGGGACAGCAGCACCGAGCTTGCCAGACATCCCGTTGCCAAAGTTGATTGCGGGCGCGCGGCTGTGTTTCACCGACAGCGCTGTGGAATGGATCGCGCTGCCAAAAGACATTACCGCTTGGTCGCGGCTGACCCGGTTGCTCTCGCTCGGCAAACAGCGCGCCGAGAAGGGTCAGTGTCATCTGACGCAAGCTGATCTGCTGGACTGGGGTGCGGGCATGGTGCTGATCGCGGTGCCGCGCGATCCGATGCAAGGTGGCAGTGGTAGCGCCAAGCGGGTCACGTCTGATCTCATCCGCATCGCCCGCGCGTTTCCGGGGCAGAGCTATCTCGGAGCGGCACCTTCCTACGATGGCTGTGATCAGCAACGTTTGGACCGCTTGGCGGGCACATCGCAGACAACAAATCTGCCACTGGTGGCACTTGGTGAGGTGTTGATGCACCGCTCAAGTCGCAGACCGCTGGCAGACGTGCTGACCTGCATGCGGGAAGGCTGCACCATCGACACGCTTGGAACCCGCCGGTTGGCCAATGGTGAGCACCGGCTCAAATCGGGGTCGGAGATGGCGCGGCTGTTTCACCGTTACCCCGCGGCCATCAAGCGCACCGTCGAGATTGCCGCCACCTGCGCTTTCAGCTTGGGCGATCTGCGTTACCAATATCCCGATGAGGCGCTGGAAGATGAACCGGCGCAGATCCGGCTGGAGCGGCTGTCGCGCGAAGGCTTGCACTGGCGCTATCCCAACGGCGCACCGCCCAAGATCATTCACCGCGTCGAGAAAGAGCTGAACTTGATCCGCGAGATCGCATATGCGCCGTATTTCCTCACCGTGCATGACATCGTGCAGTTCGCCCGCTCCAAAGGCATTCTCTGCCAAGGTCGCGGTTCTGCGGCCAACTCCGTGGTCTGCTATCTACTGGGTGTCACCGAGGTGCCGCCGGAATCCATAACGCTGATCTTTGAGCGATTCATCAGCAAAGAGCGCGGCGAGCCGCCAGACATCGACGTTGATTTCGAGCACGAGCGCCGCGAAGAGGTCATCCAGTGGATTTACGAGCGTTACGGTCGCCATCGGGCCGGGCTGACTGCGACGGTCATTCACCTGCGCAGCCGTGCTGCGATCCGTGAGGTTGGCAAAGCGATGGGTCTGAGCCAAGACGTCATCGCACGACTGTCGGGGCAAATCTGGGGCCATTCTTCTGCCGCGCCCAACGAAGACCGTATGCGCGAGGCCGGCATTGATCCCGCTTATCGTCGTGTCCAACTGGCGGGCCAGTTGATCGCTGAGGTCATCGGCTTTCCACGCCATCTGAGCCAGCATGTTGGCGGCTTCGTCATCACGCACGGCAGGCTGGATGAACTGTGCCCGATTGAGAATGCGGCGATGGAAGATCGCACCGTGATCGAGTGGGACAAAGACGACATCGACGCGCTGGGGTTGCTGAAGGTTGATATACTCGCCCTTGGCATGCTGACCTGCATCCGCAAAGCCTTTGGCCTGCTGAAGGATTTTCGCGGTAAAAACCAGACCCTCGCCAATGTGCCGGCCGAAGATTCCGCCGTCTACGACATGCTCTGCCGAGCCGATGCGATTGGCACGTTTCAAGTGGAAAGCCGCGCCCAGCTGAACTTCCTGCCCCGCATGAGACCCCGCAAGTTTTATGATCTGGTCTGCGAAGTCGCCATTGTGCGCCCCGGTCCGATCCAAGGCGGCATGGTGAATCCGTTCATCAATCGCCGCCAAGGCAAGGAGAAGGTCGAAGACCTTGGACCTGCGCTGATGGAGGTGTTGGGGCGCACCTATGGTGTTCCTTTGTTCCAAGAACAAGCGATGCAAATCGCTGTGGTCGCGGCAGGATTCACCCCAGCCGAAGCCGACCGACTGCGCCGCTCGCTCGCGACTTTCAAGCGCATGGGCACCATCGGCGGTTTCCGAGATCGCTTCATTTCCGGCATGCTGTCGCGCGGCTATGATGGCGACTTTGCCACGCGTTGTTTTGCGCAGATCGAAGGCTTTGGCAGCTATGGTTTCCCCGAAAGCCATGCAGCCAGTTTTGCGCGGCTGGTCTACATCTCGTCTTGGCTGAAGTGCCATCATCAAGCGATCTTCACCTGCGCACTGCTGAACAGCCAGCCAATGGGGTTTTACGCGCCCGCCCAACTGGTGCGCGATGCCCGCGATCATGATGTCGAGGTGCGCCCGGTCTCGGTCAACCATTCGTTCTGGGACTGCACCATCGAGCCGCGTGCGGATGGTGCGCTGGCGCTGCGGCTGGGGTTTCGTCAGATCAAGGGTATGCGCGAAGAGGATGCCGTTTGGATCTCAACCTCGCGCGGCAATGGCTATTCTGATGTCGAAAGCCTGTGGCGCAGGGCTGGTGTAAGACCGGATGTGTTGGAGCGGCTGGCCGAGGCGGATGCCTTCGCTCCCTTGGGCCTGAACCGCCGCAGCGCCCTTTGGGATGCCAAAGCCCTTGCCGGACCAGCGCCGTTGCCACTGTTCGGGGCAGACGGCGAGGGAGGCATTGAACCTGCGGTGACCTTGCCTCAGATGACGCTCGGTCACGAGGTGATCGAGGATTACCTGTCGCTGCGGCTCTCGCTACGTGCGCACCCGATGGAGCTACTGCGCCCAAAGCTTTCCGAGAGCTTGCCGCATGATCGCCTGCAACACAGCAAAGGCCGGGTTATCGTCACTGGATTGGTCATCACCCGCCAACGCCCCGGCACAGCGTCAGGCGTGATCTTCCTGACGCTGGAGGATGAGACCGGCACGGCAAACATCGTGGTGTGGAAGCAGGTCTATGAAACCTTCCGCAAAGCGGTGATCGCTGGACGCTTGCTGCGCGTCACAGGCAGAATTGAGCGCGACGGGCCAGTCGTGCATCTGATCGCCGAGCGGATTGAGGATATCTCTCCGCTGCTGGCGACCCTCGGGCGGCCGGTGATGATTGAGCCCAATGATGGGCGGGCCGATGAGACCAAGCGCCCCGTTGGCGGCAGCGTCAGATCGGCGCATCATCCGCGCGAGCAGGCCAAGGTGCTGTTTCCGAGCCGGGATTTCCACTAGGCTACATCGGCGAACGCAACATCAGTCCATCACACAATACAGAAGACCGTGATCTACGGCCGATAAATATTGGTTGTCGCGATGACAAGCCGCAAATACTGTCACCGAAAAGGAGCGCGCTATGACAAACGTCTTCGTCGCCTATGCCTCAGGCAACAGTTACCACAACAAAATCATTGAAGACGCCAGCAGATACGCCTCCACTCCTGCGCGCACTGTGACTGCATGGTCTCAAAAAGACACATCTGGAGTGGCCGTGGCAAGATCAGTTGAAACCTGGATAGATACTGCCGACGCGTTTGTTGCAGATATTTCGGGCGTTAATGACAATGTAACCTACGAACTAGGCTACGCTATTGGACGAGGTTTGCCGACAAGACTGACACGGTCATCTCACGCCACTTTCAAACACGTCCAGGATATCGGTCTGTTAGATACATTAGGTCACGACACATACGATCTCACGGCGGCATTAACGAAAATATTATCGAAAAAGGAGGCTCTGTTGCACAAATCAGCCTGAGGTCGAGTTTTCCCTTCCGCTGGACAGAGTCATCCCACACGTTGAGTTTGCGGCGTTCCAAGTGCCGTAAATCGGTTCAGGATCGCCGCCCTGA